>NZ_JBEXNO010000003.1:0-246874 GCF_040611175.1 Streptomyces sp. NPDC003036
TGGGAAGCCGCCAAGAAAGACCCCAGCGAATTCATGGGCCGGCTCTTCTTCGAAGCAGCCGTCCCCACCAAGGGAGCAGGCGCCCTCAAGAGCATTGCCAGCGCCGGCCTGAAGGGCAGCGTCCGGCACGGCCTCGACGACGCGGCGAAGGGAGCGGCCCGCAAGGGTGTAGAGGACCCCTCCAAACCGTCTCGGCCGGAAGACGCCGTGGAAAACGGCGGGTCGGACCCCATCGACTTGGCCACCGGCGCGATGTACCTGCCGCAGACGGACATCGCGCTCCCTGGCGTGCTGCCATTGGCGTTTCGGCGCCGTGTGGCCTCCGACTACCGCGCGGGCCGCTGGTTCGGACCCTCCTGGTCCTCCACGGCTGACCAGCGACTGGAAATCGACTCCGAAGGTGTCGTCTTCGTGTGTGAGGACGGCCTCCTGCTCGCGTACCCGCATCCGGCCCCGGGCGTCCCCGTCATGCCCAGCCACGGCCCGCGCTGGCCACTCGACCGCGATGTCGACGGCGACTACACCATCACCAACCCGGACACGGGGCGCGTCTGGCGCTTCGCCACGCGCAGTGCCGGCCTGGCCCTGCTGGCTCAGATCGACGACCGCAACGGCAACTGGATCACCTTCGAGTACGACGCCGAAGGCGTCCCCACGAGCATCGTCCACGGCGCCGGCTACCACCTGAAGCTGACGACGCGTGACGGCCGGATCACAGCCCTGCATCTCGCGGGAGCGGCCTCGGACGGCACAGACCAGGAAATTCTGCGGTACGGCTACACCGAGGGAAACCTCACCGAGGTCATCAACTCCTCCGGGCTGCCCCTGCGGTTCGCCTACGACCAGCGGGCACGGGTCACGTCGTGGACGGACACGAACGGCAGTCGCTACGCGTACGCGTACGACGACCGGGATCGGTGCGTCGCCGAAGGAGGCACCGAGGGCCACGTCACCTTGCGGGTGGACTACGACGGCACGGACGCCGGGACCGGGCTGCGTGTCACTACCGTCACCATGGACAGTGGCGCTGTCTACCGCTATCTGATCAACGATGCCCACCAGGTCGTGGTGGAGATCGACCCCCTGGGAGCAGTCACCCGCTACGAGCGCGACCGCTACAACCGGCTCTTGTCCCGGACCGATCCGATGGGTCGTACCACTCGGTTCCGATACGACGAAGCCGGCCGGATGACGGCTGTTCTCCGGCCGGACGGGACCGAGGCCACCGCCGAGTACAACCACCTGGGGCTGCCGGTCAGGGTCAGCGGTCCGGACCGCACCGCGACACGGCAGGAGTACGACGACCGTGGCAACCGCATCGCGGTCACCGGTCCGTCGGGCGCCACCACGCGCTTCACGTACGACGATCGCGGCCACCTCACCTCCGTCACGGATGCGCTGGGGAACACGACTCGGATCCGCACCAATGCCGCCGGGCTCAGCGTGGAAGTCACCGACCCGCTCGGCGCAACGACGCGAACGGAACGCGACGCGTTCGGCCGCCCCATAGCGATGGTCGACCCGCTTGGTGCCGTCACCACGTTCCAATGGACCCCGGAGGGAAAGCTCGCCCGCCGTACCGAGCCCGACGGCACCGAGCAGACCTGGACGTACGACGGTGAGGGCAACTGCGTCACGCACATCGACGCTCTGGGCGGCGTGTCGCGCTTCGAGTACACCCATTTCGACCTGTTGACGGCCCGGACCGGGCCCGACGGGGCACGTTACGAGTTCCGCCACGACAAGGAGCTCCGCCTCACCCAGGTACGCAACCCGCACGGCCAGACGTGGGACTACGCGTACGACGCCGCGGGCCACCTCATATCCGAGTCGGACTTCGACAACCGCACGCTGACCTATACCCACGATGCTTCCGGCGGCCTCGTCAGTCGGACGGACGCCTCCGGGCAGACGATCCGCTACGAGCGCGATGAGCTGGGTCGCGTCAGGGCGAAGAACGTGCAAGGAACGGTCACGACCTTCGCCTACGACCTGTCGGGCCACCTGGCCGAAGCCGTCGGTCCGGACGCGACGGTCACCCTTCTCCGCGACCGCTTTGGACGCCTGCGGTCCGAGACGGTCAACGGCCGCACGATGAGCTACACCTACGACGAGCTAGGCCGCAAGGTCTCCCGTACGACACCGTCCGGCGCGGTGAGTACCTGGACGTACGATGCGGCGGGCCGACGGGCGGCACTGACGACTTCAGGCCGGACGCTGACGTTCGAGCGGGACGCGGCGGGCCACGAGATCGCCCGCCACGTCGGTGAAGCCGTCACCTTCGCGTCGGGTTACGACGCACTCGGCCGCCTCACCGACCAGCACGTCACGGGCGCGGGCCGCAGTCTCCAGCGGCGGTCCTACAGCTACCGCGCCGACGGAAATCTCATCGGCATCGAAGACCAGCTCTCCGGCAACCGCCGTTTCGAGCTGGACGCGGTCGGCCGCGTCACCGCCGTGCATGCCGCCGGCTGGACGGAGCGATACGCCTACGACGCGACGGGCAACCAAACGGAGGCGTACTGGCCCGCCACGCACCCGGGCCAGGAGGCGATCGGTCCCCGTGAGTACGCCGGTACGGTCATCACCCGTGCGGGCAGAGTCCGTTACGAGCACGACGAGCTCGGCCGCATCGTTCTGCGGCAGAAGGCCCGGCTCTCCAGGAAGCCGGAGACCTGGCGCTACGAGTGGGATGCCGAGGACCGCCTGAGGCAGGTCACCACGCCCGATGGCACGGTGTGGCGCTACCAGTACGACCCCCTGGGACGGCGCATCGCGAAGCAACGCCTCGCTGCCGACGGGGAAGCGGTCGTCGAGCAGGTGACCTTCACCTGGGACGGCACCACACTTTGCGAGCAGATCGCGACTGCGCCGCAATTCCCCCACCCTGTCGCTCTCACCTGGGACCACCACGGATTGCACCCGCTGGCCCAGACGGAGCGGGTTCTTGGAGCCGGGACGTCGCAGGAAGTGATCGATGAGCGGTTCTTCGCCATCGTCACGGACCTGGTTGGTGCGCCCACCGCACTCGTCGACGCCTCTGGGGCTTTGGCGTGGCGAACTCGCAGCACGCTGTGGGGGACCACCGCGTGGAACACGAATGCAGAAGCGCACACGCCACTCCGTTTTCCAGGCCAGTATCACGATCCAGAGTCAGGTCTCCACTACAACTACTACAGGCAGTACGACCCCGAAACAGCCCGGTATCTCACACCGGATCCGCTGGGGCTCGCCCCTGCCCCTAATCCTGCGACTTACGTTCGTAATCCGCACACCAGGTCCGATTCGCTTGGTCTGGCGCCGGATTGCGAGGACGGAGAAGTGCGCGGACCCTTCGAGTTCAGGCCGCCAAGTCCAAACCATCCGCCCAGTGTGACGGCGACTGAGGCCATGGGATCCGCTCCGACGGGTGGAAATATCGACTGCTCTGAGGTCGCGGAATATATTCGCAGGAATTCGAACGATGAAGGGAAGATTATCAACTTCACGATTTATGGTGACCCTGTGATTCGAATCCCGGAGGAAGGGGGGCGCAACGTGGTCGACTACCGGTACCATGATGTCTATACTGACGGGCGATATGTGTATGACCCGGTCATGAGCCGGGATCCGATCCCTTACGGCGATTATGAGCGCGCTATCAGGCTTATGAATCCGGGTAAGAAGCTGTTGATTAAAGATGGCGGGTATTCAGGGCCGCTCTGGTGACTTGATCGGGGAAGGGTGTGGAAATGTCGTCGCGAGCTCTGAACGCCATGAGAACCCTTGCGAGATTCGGCGACCTTGCATGGTTCAAGCTGAGTGCCGGGCCGCATCCTGTCTACGGGTATCTGCAAGTTCCCTATCTTGGGTGGCGCTACGCTGCTCCGCCGGCCGGCATGTCCGGTTTGCTTGGGTGTGCGATTGGCGGCGTGCAGACTGCCGTGGAGTGGACGTTTGACACAACCCGGCGGAATTGGCTTCTCGTTCCCTCTCGAATCCTTCATGAGGGGGAAGGGGGCGGCCCGCGTGCTTTTCAGGATGCTGTCCACTCGGTCACTGCGAATGACCAGGAGTTCTGCAGGAGGGCACTGGGTGACCTTGATGAAATTCTACGCACCCTTGCCCTCATTCCACTGCCGTTCGACGGGAAATGACTCAGACTCGTGCGCTGCAACGGTCGCGCATGGATGCAGGCTCACAACCCCGCGATGAACCGCTCCAGCGCCTCCACCACCAGTGCGTGGTCCTCCAGCTGCGGCAGGCCCGAGACCGTCACCGTGCCGATGGGGCCCGCGACGCCGGTGACCGTGAGGGGGAAGGAGCCGCCGTGGGCCGCGTAGTGGTCGGGGTCGAGGCGGGAGTCGGTGTCGAAGGACTTGCCCTTGGCGCGGAAGCGGGTGCCCACGAGGAGGGAGCTCTCGGCGTAGCGCTCGACGACGCGGCGCTTGCGGTCGATCCAGGCGTCGTTGTCCGCGCTGGAGCCGGGAAGGGCGCAGTGGAACAGCCGCTGGGGGCCGCGGTGGATGGCGATCGCGACCGGGGCCCGGCGATCGCGGGCCAGGTCGACCAGCAGGGTGCCGAGGCGCCAGGCGTCGTCGTGCGTGAAGTGGGGGAGCGTCAGGCGGGCCTGCTGGGCTTCGAGCTCCTCGATGGTGGGGGCCGTCGCGGTCACAGCGTCACCGCCACGCCGTCGCGGGCCGAGCGGCGCGCCGCCTCCAGGACGTCCAGCGCGGCCGCCGCCTCGTGGGCCGTCACCGGCGGGGCCGTGCCGTCGCGCAGGGCGGCGGCGACCGCCGCGTAGTACGCCGGGTAGTCGCCCGGGAGCGACGGGACCGGCGTGCCGCCGCCCGTCAGCGGGGACTCGCCCGCACCGAGGCGGCCCCACAGCGGCTCCGGCTCCCTGCCCCAGTCCGGCCCCGGCAGCAGGCCCTCGCGCAGGGCCGCCTCCTGCGGGTCCAGGCCGTACTTGACGTACCCGGCCCGCGAGCCGAGCACCCGGAAGCGCGGGCCGAGCTGGGCGGCGGTGGCGCTGACGTACAGGTGGGAGCGGACGCCGTTCGCGTGCGTCAGCGCGATGAAGGTGTCGTCGTCCGCCTCCGCGCCCGCGCGGCGGACGTCCGACTCGGCGTACACCCGCGTGGCCGGGCCGAACAGCACCAGCGCCTGGTCCACGACATGGCTGCCGAGGTCGTAGAGCAGCCCGCCGAACTCCTCCGGCGCCCCCGACTCGCGCCAGCCGCCCTTGAGCTGCGGCCGCCACCGCTCGAAGCGGGACTCGAAGCGCTGTACGTCGCCGAGCTCGCCGCGCTCGACGAGCGAGCGGAGCGTGAGGAAGTCGTTGTCCCAGCGGCGGTTCTGGAACACGGAGAGGAGCAGGCCGCGCTCCTCGGCGAGGGCCGCGAGGCCGCGCGCCTCCGCCGCCGTGCCCGCGACCGGCTTGTCGACGACCACCGGCAGACCGGCCTGGAGGGCGGCGGTCGCGACCGGGACGTGCGTCTTGTTGGGGGAGGCGATCACGATCAGGTCCAGCTCGTCCGCCCGGGCCCACAGCTCCTCCGCGGCCTCGGCGACCCGGACGTCCGGGAACGCGGCGCGCGCCTGCTCCTGGCGCTGCGGGTTGGAGGTGACGACCGTGTCCAGGGCCAGGCCCTCGGTCGCGGCGATCAGCGGGGCGTGGAAGACGGAGCCCGCGAGGCCGTAGCCGACGAGTCCGACGCGGAAGGGGCTGTTCATGCCGGGCGTGCCGGGCGTGCCGGGCGTGCCGGGCGTGCCGGGCGTGCCGTGCGTCCGATGCGTGCCTGTCATGCCGACCACTTAAGCAACGCTGTTGCCAAAGTGCAAGCGCACAGGACAATGGGACCGTGAACATCAACGCTCTGCGCAGCCACAACACCGCCCTGCTGCTCAATCTCCTGCGGCAGGCCGGCGCGGACGGCGTCAGCCGGCTGGAGCTCGCCGAGCGCACCGGACTCACCCCGCAGGCCATCAGCAAGATCACCGCACGGCTCCGGGACGAGGGCCTCGCCGTCGACGCCGGGCGCCGCGCCTCCACGGGAGGCAAGCCCCGCACCGTACTGCGCCTGGTGCCCGGCGCCGCCCACGCCGTCGGGCTCCACCTCGACCGCGACGAGCTGACGGCCGTACGCGTCGACCTGGCCGGGGCGGTCGTAGCGGCGCGCGGCGTCCCGCTCAACCTCGGCGCCGGAACCGAGGCCGTCCTCGAGGTGGTCGCGCGGGAAGCGGCGGGCCTCCTCGACGGGACCGTCCTCGGCGTCGGGGTCGCCATGCCCGGGCCGCTCGACCACACCACCGGCGTACCGCACCGCGTGACCGGCTTCCCCGAATGGGACGGGTTCCCGCTGCGGGACGCGCTCGCCGAGCGCCTCGGCCTGCCCGTCGTCCTCGACAAGGACACGAACGCCGCCGCCTTCCGTATCGCCGCGCGCGGGCGGGGCGGCGAGTCGTTCGCGTACCTCCACCTCGGTACGGGGCTGGGGGCCGGGCTCGTCCTCGGCGGCACGCTGTACCGGGGGGCGAGGACCGGTGCGGGGGAGTTCGGGCACCAGACCGTGCAGCTCGACGGCGCGCCGTGCGGGTGCGGGGCGCGCGGCTGCCTGGAGGCGCTGTGCCTCGCGGCCGTGGCGCGCGGTGACCTGGCGGAGGCCGCGCGGGTGCTGGGCGTCGGCGCCGCCAATCTCGTCGGGCTGCTGGACATCGACCGCGTGCTGCTGGGCGGGCGCGTCGTCACGGGGGCGCCGGAGCCCTTCGTACGAGGTGTCGGCGCCGTCCTGGCGGAGCGCGCCCGCCGCGAGGGCGGCGTACCGCCGGTACCGGTGACCGTCGCGGACGCCCACCCCGTCACGGCCGCGGGCACGGGCGACGGCGGTGGCCCCGCCGAGGGCAGCACCACGGCCGACCACCCGGTCGCCCAGGGCGCGGCGCTGCTGGCGCTCGCGCCGGTGTTCGGCCTCTGAGGGGCCGCCCCCGCCCGCCCCGCTGCGCCGTACGGGTGCATACGTGCCCCCGTACGGCGGGCCGTCCCGCCCTGCCCGATGCGGCGACGCCGATGCGTGGCAGGTTCTCGGGGCACGACTTTCCGCGCCCCGCCGAAGGTGCCCCATGCGACTGCGCCACGCCCTCGCCACCGGAGCCACGGTTGCCCTGCTCGCCGTCCCCTCCGCCGCGGGCACCGCGCTGGCCGCGCCCACCCCTCCGCCCGTCGCCGGGGGCGGCGCCGACACCGCCGGCGGTGCCGACGCCATCGCCCTACCGGAGCGCCAGCCGACCTGCGGGAACCCCGCCGACACCGCCTTCCCGATCGGTACGCGGATCAAGGACGGGCCCACCGTCTACGAGGCCGGCGGCGGCTTTCAGACCTGGCGCGTCGAGCTGACCAACACCACCGCCCGGACCTGCGGCAACATCCACCCCGTCATCGTCTTCACCGACCGCGCGCAGACGCTGCAGCCCTCGCAGATCCAGCTGGAGTTCTACGAGGACGAGAAGGGCCCCGCGCAGGGCGGCCGCCCGCACCCCGTCACCATCGAGCGAACCGACCACAACGAGCTCGTCGGTGTCCTCGACAACGGCTTCCCCGGCTACACCGTTCCGCCCGGCCGGACCCTCACCGTCCCCGTACGGCTCGCCTTCACCTCCGACGCCCGCCCCGACGAGGTCACCGCCAACGCCGCGATCGTGCAGCGCCGGGGCGACGACGGCGACTGGGTCGGGGAGTCCGGCGACTACCGCTTCGCCGTGCACGGCGAGGAGGAGCGCCCGACCGGCGAGGCCACAGCCGGGGCGCGGCCCACGGGGCCGCCGCCGACCGGCGAGGCCGCGACCGGGGAGCCGGGTCTGGCGGAGGAGCTGCCGAGGACCGGCCACGACACCCTCCTCCTGGCCGGGGCCACCGCCCTCGCGCTGCTCCTCGGCGCCGGAGCGCGGTGGTGGGTCGGGCGCCGGAGAGGCGGGCGGCACTGACGTTCACGGGCGCGTGCACCGACGCGTGCACGCGTTCATGGGCGCGTGCACCGACGCGTGCACGTACGCGTTCACGTACGTCTGCGACCATCCCGCCGTGGACTACCCGAACGGCCAGGCCTCCCCTGGCGCACCCGGCGCACCCGGCGCACCCGTCCGCTCCGGCATCCCGGAGCACGGCCGCGTCCCCAAGTACTACGCGGTCAAGGCCCGCATCTCCGCCCTCGTCGACGAGCTCGGCGAGGGCGGGGCCCTGCCCACCGAGCGCGATCTGGCCGTGCGGTACGAGGTCTCGCGCGAGACCGTACGCCAGGCCCTGCGCGACCTGCTGCTGGAGGGCCGGCTGCGCCGCCGGGGGCGCGGCACCGTCGTCGCCGGGCCCAAGCTGGAGCAGCCGCTGGCCCTCGCCAGCTATACCGAGGGCGTACGGCGCCAGGGGCGCAGACCCGGCCGCCACCTCGTCTCCCTCGACCGTTTCCCGTCCCCGCAGGAGCTCGCCGCCGATCTCGGCATCGCGCCCGGCGACCCCGTCTGGCACCTGGAGCGGGTGCTGCTCGCCGACGACGAGCGGGTCGGGCTGGAGAGCACGTACGTCTCCGAGGCCCGTGTCCCGCGTCTGGACACCGACTTCGACCCGGAGTCCTCCTTCTACGCGTACCTGCGTGAACGGCTCTCCATCACCTTCGGCGACGCCGACGAGCGCATCGAGACGGTCCTGGCCACCCCGCGCGAGGCGCTGCTCATCGGGACGCCGCCCGCGCTGCCCATGCTCCTGCTGCACCGCGTCTCGCGGGACACCGACGGCAGACCGCTGGAGCGCGTCCGCACCCTCTACCGCGGTGACCGCTTCAGCTTCACGACCCATCTCGGGCCCCACCAAGGGGGATAACGGAACGGTAACGGGTCTAGGCCAAACTTGCGGGGGCGTTCACCTTCCCGTCGCCGACCCGACCCACCCGCGCCACCCGCCGCCGCGACCGTTTCCGCCGTGAGAGTCATCGTCGTAGGAGCCGGCGTGGTGGGCACCATGCACGCCTGGCACGCAGTGGAGCGCGGCCACGAGGTCGTACAGATCGAGCGCGAGACCGAGGCCCGGGGGGCCTCCGTCCGCAACTTCGGCCAGATCTGGGTCAGTGGCCGCGCGGGCGGTGAGGAGCTGGAAACCGCCCTGCGCGCCCGCGCGTTGTGGGAGTCCATCGGCACCCGTGTGCCCGCGCTCGGCTTCCGGGCCATCGGCTCGCTGACCCCCGTCCGCACGGAGCTGGAGCTCGCCGTCGCCGAGGCCGCGGTCGCCCGGCCCGACGCCGCCGCCCGCGGCTACCAGCTCCTCACCCCCGCCCGGGCCCGCGCCCTCAACCCCGCCCTGCGCGGCGACTTCACCGCCGCCCTGTGGTGCGAGCGGGACGCGGCCGTCGAACCGCGCACCGCGCAACCGGCGCTGCGCGAAGCGCTGCACGCCTCCGGGCGCTACACCTTCCTCCCCGGACGGGAGGTCCGCGAGGTCGTCGGCGAGAACGCGGTGCGCGACGACCACGGTGACGTCCACCGCGGCGACGCCGTCGTCCTGTGCACCGGCGCCTGGCTCGGCGGGCTCGTCCGCGAGCTCACGGGAGGCGACCTGCCCGTACGCCGCGTACGCCTCCAGATGATGCAGACCGACCCGCTCGGCGAGCCCCTCACCACCTCCGTCGCCGACGCCGACTCCTTCCGCTACTACCCGGCGTACGCCTCCGACGCCCTGGAGGCCGGACAGCCCCAGGAACCCGTCGCCGCCGCGCACCGCATGCAGCTGCTGATGGTGCAGCGGCTCGACGGCGGGCTGACCATCGGCGACACGCACGAGTACGAGCACCCCTTCGCCTTCGACACCCTCGAAGACCCCTACGAGCACCTCACCCGGGTCGTCGAGTCCTTCCTCGGCCGGCCGCTGCCGAGGATCCGCCGCCGCTGGGCCGGGGTGTACGCGCAGTGCACCGACACGAGCCGCGTCGTCCACCGCCGGCGGGTGCGCGACGGCGTGTGGCTGGTGACCGGCCCCGGCGGGCGCGGCATGACGTGCTCGCCCGCCATCGCCGAGACGACCGCGAACGAACTGGGTTGGTGACCACCATGGCAAGAGAACTCGTCGTCCTCGACATGGCCGGTACGACGGTCGCCGACGGCGGCCTGGTGGAGGAGGCGTTCGCCGCGGCCGCCCGCCGGCTCGGCGAGGAGCCGACCACGGCCATGCTGGACCACGTCCGCGCCACCATGGGCGAGTCCAAGATCTCCGTCTTCCGGCACCTCTTCGGCGAGGAGACCCGCGCGCAGGCCGCCAACCGCGCCTTCGAGGAGGCGTACGGGAAGCTGGTCGCGGACGGGCGGATCGCGCCGGTGCCGGGCGCCGCCGACGCCGTCCGCGAACTGCGGGACCAGGGGCGCACGGTGGTGCTGACCACCGGGTTCGCCCGCGTCACGCAGGACGCCATCCTCGACGCGCTCGGCTGGCGCGACCTCGTCGAGCTGACGCTCTGCCCCGCCGACACGCCCGGCGGGCGCGGGCGCCCGTACCCCGACATGGTGCTGACCGCCCTGCTGCGCACGGGCGCGGCGGACGGCGTCCAGGGCGTCGCGGTCGCCGGTGACACGTCGTACGACATGCTCAGCGGCGTACGGGCCGGGGCGGGGGTCGTCGCGGGCGTGCTGACGGGCGCGCACGGCGCGGACGCGCTCCGCGCGGCGGGCGCCACGCACGTCCTCGGCTCGGTCGCCGAACTGCCCGCGCTCCTCGCCGAGGTGGAGGCATGACCGGGAGCGGTATCCGCTTCGAGGGGGTCTCCGTCGCGTACGGCGGGAACGTCGTCCTCGACTCCCTCGACCTCACCGTCGAACCCGGCGAGGTCATGGCCCTCCTCGGCCCGTCCGGCTCCGGCAAGACCACCGCGCTGCGGGCGGTCGCCGGGTTCGTACGGCCGGTGTCGGGGCGGGTCTTCATCGGCGACCGCGACGTCACCGCACTGCCGCCGTACCGGCGCGGCATAGGGATGGTCGTCCAGCAGTACGCCCTGTTCCCGCACATGAAGGTGGCCGACAACGTCGCCTTCGGGCTGCGCGCCCGGAAGGCGCCGAAGTCCGGGATCCCGGCGCGGGTCGCCGAGGCGCTGGAGATGACCGGCATGGCCGCGTACGCCGGGCGCTACCCGCGCGAGCTGTCCGGCGGGCAGCAGCAGCGCGTCGCGATCGCGCGGGCGCTCGCCATCCGGCCGGGCGTGCTGCTGCTCGACGAGCCGCTGTCCGCGCTGGACGCGCAGCTGCGCTCCGGGATGCTCGCGGAGCTGGCGCGGCTCCACCGCGAGCTGCCGGACGTGTCCATCCTGTACGTCACCCACGACCAGGTGGAGGCGCTGACGCTGGCGGACCGCATCGCGGTCATGGACCGGGCGCGGCTGCGGGACTGCGGCACGCCGCAGGAGCTGTACCGGAGGCCGCGCACGGAGTTCACCGCGTCGTTCGTCGGCAACGCGAACCTGCTGCCGGTGACCGTCGGCCCGTCCGCCGGGACCGTCGCCTTCGCGGGGCGCGAGCTGGACGTCCCGCTCCCGGCGGACGTGGCCGGTGGCGCCACCCTGTGCGTACGCCCGCACCTCCTCGGCCTCGGCGAGGGGCCCAACACCCTGCGCGGCACGCTGGAGGAGGTCCAGTGGCGCGGCTCGACGCATCGCCTGTACGTCGACGTCGCCGGCCACCGTGTGATGGCGGACGTCCGTGAGCTGCGCGAACCGGGCGACCTGCCGCCGCTGGGCGCGGAGGTGGCGCTGCACTTCGCACCGGAGGACGCGGTGCTGCTGCCGGCGGAGGTGACCGGTGGGTAGCGCGTCGCCGTCCGCGGGCGCGGGCTCGGGCGCAGCTCTCCTGGCGGGTGGCCCCCCGCCGTCGGCCTCCGTCTCCCGACCCCGCCTGTCCGCCCGGCTCTGGGCCCTTCCACCCGTCCTGGCCCTCGGGGTCGTGTTCCTCTACCCCCTCGCCCTCGTCGTCCAGGAGTCCCTCGCCCCCGGCGCGTACGCAGGCGTCTTCGCGTCGGACGCCTTCCGGGAGGCGCTGGCCACGACCGTGTGGCTGGCGGTCGGGGCGACCGCCGGGTGCCTCGTCCTCGGGTTCGTGCTCGCGCTGGTCATCGCGTTCGTGCCGTTCCCGGGAGGGCGGGCCGTCGCCAAGTTCATCGACGTCTTCCTCTCCTTCCCCTCCTTCCTCATCACGCTCGCGCTCCTCTTCCTCTACGGCACCGTCGGCATCGCCAACGGCCTGTGGACCGACGTCACCGGGGCCGCCGAGGGGCCGTTCCGGTTCCTGGCGACGCCGTGGGGGGTGCTGCTCGCCGAGGTCACGTACTTCACGCCCTTCGTCATGCGGCCGCTCCTCGCCGCGTTCTCGCAGCTCGACACCGCGCAGCTGGAGGTGGCGTCCGCGCTGGGCGCCCGCCCGGCGCGGATCGTGCGGCAGGTGATCCTGCCCGAGGCGCTGCCCGCGCTCGCCGCCGGCGGGAGCCTCGTCCTCGTCATGTGCCTGAACGAGTTCGGCATCGTGCTGTTCACCGGCGCCAAGGGCGTGACGACCCTGCCGATGCTGGTCTACGGCAAGGCGATCCTCGAGTCCGACTATCCGGCCGCGTGCGTCGTCGCGGTCGTCAACATCGCGATCTCCGTGGGGCTGTACGCCCTCTACCGGGTGGTGAGCCGTCGTGTTGGTGCACAGCGCTAAGAGCCGGTGGGCGCTCTGGGCCCTCTTCCTCGTCCTCTTCCTGCCGCTCTTCGCCCTCCCCCTCCTCGTCATCCTCGCCGCCTCCTTCTCCACGCACTGGTCCGGCGCCCTGCCCTCCGGCCCCACCGCCGAGCACTACGCCTCCGCCGTGCGCGGCGAGTCGCTCCATGCGCTCACCACGAGCCTGGTCACGGCCCTCACCGCGAGCGCCCTCGCGCTCGTCGTCGGGACGTGGGCCGCGCTCGCGGCGCACGCGCTCGGCAGGCGCGGACGCAGGACGCTCGACGCGCTGTTCGTGCTGCCGGTCGCCGTCCCGTCCGTCGTCGTCGGACTCGCCGTGCTCGTCGCGTTCTCGCAGCCGCCGCTGCTGCTCAACGGCACCCGGTGGATCGTGGTCCTCGCGCACACCGTGCTCGTCACGGCGTTCGCGTACCAGTCCGTCTCCGCCGCCCTCGTACGCCTGGACCCGGTGTACGAACAGGCCGCCGCGAGCCTCGGCGCCCGGCCCGCGTACGTGCTCCTCCGGGTGAAGCTGCCGCTGCTGCTGCCATCGCTCAACGCCGCCGCCGGGCTCTGCTTCGCGCTGTCCATGGGGGAGCTCAGCGCCACGATGATGCTCTACCCGCCGGACTGGCTGCCGCTGCCGGTGCTGATCTTCACGGCCACCGACCGCGGGTCCCTCTTCACGGGCTCGGCGCTCGCGGTCGTCCTCATGGCGGCGACGCTGCTCGTCCTGCTCGCCGTCTCCCGCATCCGTACCAAAGCCACGTACCGCTAGGAGAGAACGACGTCATGCTTACGTACGCCAAGCCGCTCGCCGCCACCGCCGCGAGCCTCCTCCTCGCCGCCGCACTCACCGGCTGCGGCACCGGCTCCGCCGCCTCGAACGAGAAGGTCGTCACCGTCTACAGCGCCGACGGCCTCAAGGGCGAGAAGGGCGACGGCTGGTACGACCAGGTCTTCGCGGACTTCGAGAAGGAGACCGGCATCAAGGTCGAGTACGTCGAGGGCGGCTCCGGCGAGATGGTGCAGCGCGCCCTGCGCGAGAAACGCAACACCCAGGCCGACGTGCTCGTCACCCTCCCGCCCTTCATCCAGCAGGCCGACTCCAAGGGGCTGCTCCAGCGGTACGAGCCGCAGGGCGCCGACCACGTCCACGGCGCCGACAAGGCCGCCGACGGCGCCTGGACCTCCGTCGTCAACAACTACTTCGGCTTCGTCTACAACAAGAAGGAGCTCCCCAAGGCCCCCACCACCTGGGAGGAGCTCCTCGGTGCGGCGTACAAGGACAAGCTCCAGTACTCCACGCCGGGCGTCGCGGGCGACGGCACCGCCGTCGTCATCAAGGCCATGCACGACTTCGGCGGCCAGAAGCCGGCCATGGAGTACCTGAAGAAGCTCCAGGCCAACAACGTCGGCCCGTCCTCCTCCACCTCCAAGCTCACCCCCAAGGTCGACAAGGGCGAGCTCCTCGTCGCCAACGGCGACGTCCAGATGAACTTCGCGCAGGCCAAGTCCATGCCGAACCTCGGCATCTGGTTCCCGGCCCGGCAGGGGGGCAAGCCCACCACCTTCGCCCTCCCGTACGCCGCCGGCCTGGTCAAGGACGCCCCGCACAGCGAGAACGGCAAAAAGCTCCTCGACTTCATGCTCAGCGAGCGGGCGCAGCGGCAGGTCAGCGCGGTCGGCGGCGGCTTCCCCGCCCGTACCGACGTCAAGCCCACCGACGCCAACGCCATCGAGCTGGCCGCGCTGATGAAGGGCGTCGACGTCTTCGAGCCGGACTGGGCGGACGTCGACAAGAACCTGAAGACGTACATCGACGCGTGGAAGACGGCGACGGGCAGCTGAAGCGCGGCAGCCGAAGCGCTGCCAACAGTTCACCGCACGTATCTGGTGCCCCGCGAAAAGTAGCGGAAGCATAACGGGTATGGACCAACACCCCTGTGCCGCAGGGGTGTTGGCGTACGCCCCCGACCCCCTCGATGGAGGTTCCCCGATGCCGAACACCGGCATGTCCCGCCGTACCGTGCTCGTCGCCGCAGCAGCCGGGGCCGCCACGGCAGCGGTCGCCGCCGCCCCGGCCGTCGCGGCCCCGACGCTGCCGAACGGCACCAGCCAGGACAAGGTCCTCGTCGTCGGCATGGACGGCCTGCGCCACGACAGAATCGACGCCGCCAACGCCCCCCACATGAAGGCGATGATGGCGAACGGCACCTACGGCCTGTCCCTGCTGTACGCGAACCCCATGGCCGCCACCTCCTCCGGCCCCGGCTGGTCGACCATCTCCACCGGTGTCTGGCCCGACAAGCACGGCGTCAAGGACAACACCTTCACCGGCAAGAACTACGGGCAGTACCCCGGCTTCCTCGCCCGCCTCGCCCAGGTGCGGCCCGGGCTGTCCACGTACGCCGCCGTCGACTGGAAGCCGCTGGACACCCAGGGCACCGTCACCCCCGGCGCCGACGCCAAGCTGGTCCTCGACGGCGACCGGGACGGCTACGTCGCCCACGACGCCACCATCACCGCCGAGACGGAGTCGATCCTCCGCGACCAGAACCCCGACGTCCTCTTCGTCTACCTCGGCAACACCGACGTCGTCGCGCACGCGAGCGGCACCGGGCAGAAGTACCTCGACGCCATCGCCGTCCAGGACGCCCAGCTCGGGCGGATGCTCGCCGCCATCAAGGCCCGTCCGACGTACGCCTCCGAGCGCTGGACCGTCATCGTCGCCACCGACCACGGCCACGTGGACGCGGGCGGCCACGGCGGCAGCTCCATCGAGGAGCGGCGCACCTTCGTCCTGGCCACCGGCCCCGGCATCGCCGCCGGCGCCCGGCCCCTCGACACCCGGCTCGTCGACGTCGCCGCCACCGTCTTCCACCAGCTCGGCATCGTCCCCGACCCGGCCTGGGGCCTGGACGGCAAGCCGATCCAGCAGCGCTCCACCGACCCCTTCGACACCCTCCAGTCCGCCCTGACGCAGCGCGTCGACGAGACCGGCATCCCCGCCGGGGTCCTCGGCTTCACGCACACCCCGCCCAGCGGCTGGTCCGTCATCAACAACGCCATGGGCACCGGCGGCATGACCGAGTGGCGCGGCTGGTCCTTCGCCACCGACGAGTTCTGGTCCCGCACCCAACGCGACCAGCAGCGCGAGCTCAACGTCCGCGCGCGCGGCGTCTTCGCGGTCGCCGACTCCGACGAGTGGGCCGACAAGTCCTTCTCCGGTACGTACGACTCGACGCTGGTCACGCCCGCGTACAGCGTCAGCGGCAAGAGCAGGGTCACCCTCGACTTCACCACGCTCTACCGCCAGGAAGGCAGCCAGACCGCCGAGGTCCTCGCCTCCTTCAACGGCGGCACGCCGACCGTCGTCAAGAGCTACACCTCCGACGTGATCTCCACGCCCCAGTCCCTCACCGTCGCCGTCCCCTCCGGCGCGTCCAGCGTCAGCTTCCGTTTCCGTTACACCGGGTCCAACAACTGGTACTGGACGATCGACGGGGTGAAGATCACCTCATCCTGATTAGTCTGGGGGCGTCGCCACAGTGCCGTCGCGGCGCCCCCAGCACCCACGCACGACTTGCACGGCAGGAGTCCCGCAACCATGGCAGAGCGCAAGCCGATCGAATCCTGGCTCACCGACATGGACGGCGTCCTCATCCACGAGGGCGTCCCCATCCCCGGCGCCGACGCGTTCATCAAGAAGCTGCGGGACACCGACAGGCCCTTCCTGGTCCTCACCAACAACTCCATCTACACCGCCCGCGACCTGC
This sequence comes from Streptomyces sp. NPDC003036, assembly GCF_040611175.1. Lineage (NCBI taxonomy): Bacteria > Bacillati > Actinomycetota > Actinomycetes > Kitasatosporales > Streptomycetaceae > Streptomyces > Streptomyces sp. NPDC003036. The sequence continues at coordinate 16,479 of NZ_JBEXNO010000003.1, forward strand.
ACGCCCGGCTCGCCCGCATGGGCCTGGACGTGCCCGTCGAGAACATCTGGACCTCGGCCCTCGCCACCGCCCAGTTCCTGGACGATCAGCGGCCCGGCGGCACGGCCTACGTCATCGGCGAGGCGGGGCTCACCACCGCGCTGCACGACATCGGGTACATCCTCACCGACCACGCCCCGGACTACGTCGTCCTCGGCGAGACCCGCACCTACAGCTTCGAGGCCCTCACCAAGGCGATCCGGCTGATCAACGGCGGCGCCCGCTTCATCTGCACCAACCCCGACGAGACCGGGCCGTCCGCCGAGGGCCCGCTGCCCGCGACCGGATCGGTCGCCGCGCTCATCACCAAGGCGACCGGCAAGGACCCGTACTTCGCGGGCAAGCCCAACCCGCTGATGATGCGGACCGGGCTCAACGCCATCGGCGCGCACTCCGAGACCAGCGCCATGATCGGCGACCGCATGGACACGGACGTGCTGGCCGGCCTGGAGGCGGGCATGGAGACGTTCCTGGTGCTGACCGGGCTGACCAGCCCGGCCGATGTGGACCGCTACCCCTTCCGGCCGTCCACCGTCGTCGACTCCATCGCCGACCTGGTCGAGCGCATCTGACGGAACCGGCCGCATCACCGCAGGTCACAGCGGTAGCTGCGCCGAATGGCCGCCCCCGTCGTCCCCTGGAGATGCGAAAAGTCCCGACAGGAGTGAATCTTCGAGTACCAGGAGGTTCACGATGCGTTCAGGACTGCTCGCTTTCCGTGCCGCAGGGGCGGCCACCGTACTGGCGCCCGTGCTGGTGCTCGCACCGGCCGCCGGCCTCGCGCACGCGGGGGAGGAGGAACCGGGTGGCCACCACAAGGTGACGGCCCTCGTCTACCCGGCCACCGCGGCCCCCGGCGCCGGCGTCGACATCCGCGTCACCGGCTGCAAGCGCGACCACGGCCACGCCAGATCCAAGGCGTTCGTCACCGAGGCCCCGCTCTCCGCCCACGACGGCAAGGGCGCGCCCCTGCGCGGCACCACCGCCGTCAAGTCCCACATCGCCCCTGGTACGTACGACGTCACCGTGCACTGCGACGGCCGCGACCACCGCGCCGCGGGCGCCGTCCACGTCATGCTCCCCACGCCCGCCACCCCCACCGCGCCCGTACGGGCCGGCGGCGGCGGCGCGGCCACGCTCGCCGCCGACCCCGCCCAGGCCCCGAGCGTCGCCGACGCCGTCACCGGAGCCGACGAGGCCGGGCCCGGCACCCCGCACACCGTGATCGGCCTCGTCCTCGCGGGCGCGGCGGCCGTCGCCGTCGCGTTCCGCAGCGCCCGCCTGCGCCGCCGCCGGCGTACCGGCGCGGGGGCGGGCACGGGCCCGGGCACGGACTGACGGCCATGGCGTCGAGCCCGGACCGCCCGGCCGGCTCCGGGCGGCTGCTCACCGGCGTGGCCTGGGCCCTGCTCCTCCTCGGCCTGTGGCTCTGGGGCAGGGAGATACCCGACGGCCCCGGCGGCCTGTCCGCCCCCGCCACCGGCGACGCGGCCGCCGTCGGCCGCCCCCTCGGCGTACCGCTGCCGCCCGCCCACCCGCCGCTGGAGCCGGCCGGGCCGACGCGGCTGGAGGTGGAGTCGCTGGGCATCGCGGCTCCGGTCGTGGCGCGGGGATTGGACGCCACCGGGGCGGTGGACCCGCCGCCGTACGAGACACCGCGGACCGTCGGCTGGTTCGGCGCCGGCAGCGAGCCCGGCACGGACGGCGCCGCGCTCTTCGTCGGCCATGTCGACACCGAGACCGAACCGGCCGTCTTCTACGGACTGAGCTCGGCCCGCCCCGGCGAACGGGTCCGGGTGACCCGGACCGACGGCTCGACCGCCGAGTTCACCATCGAGGACGTGCAGGTCTTCGCACGCGACGAGTTCGACCCGAAGAAGGTGTACGGGCAGCGGAGACCGGGCCGCGCCGAGCTGCGGCTGATCACCTGCGGCGGCACCTTCGACCGCGCCTCGGGCGCCTACACGGCGAACGTCGTCGTCTCCGCGTACCTCACGGGCGTGACCGGGGCCCGCTGATCCGTAACCGGCCCGTGTGCCAGGATGGATTGGACCGGGCTTGTCCGGGGCAGGGGCGCCTGGGGGGGTGGCCCCCGACGACAGTGCACCAAAGGGGAGTGGATGTACGGCAGTTGCACCGGTCGTGTACGCCTGGGCGCGGCCGCGATGGGGGTGGTCGCGGCGCTGCTGCTGGCGGGGTGTTCCTCCTCCGACGGCGGGAAACAGCCGCAGGGGGCGGCACCGGCGATCGGCCAGCAGCCCAAGGAGATCTCCCCGTTCTGGGTCAATCCGGAGGGGAAGGCGGCCCAGGCGTTCGCCAGTCGCCTGCGTGACGGCGACACGGCGAACGCCGAGCTGCTCAAGAAGATCGCCACCCAGCCGGTGGGCCAGTGGGTGGGGGCGGAGAACCCGGAAGCGGAGGCCCGCGGCTACACGGAGGCCGCCGCCGAGGCCGACCGGGACGCCGTCCTGGTCCTCTACAACATCCCCCACCGCGACTGCGGCCAGCACTCCGCGGGCGGCGCCGCCGACGGCAACGCGTACCGCGACTGGCTCGACAAGGTCGCCAAGGGCATCGGCGACCGGCCGGCCACGGTGATCCTGGAGCCGGACGCCGTGATGCACATGGTGGACAACTGCACCGACGGGCGCTACCACGAGGAGCGGTACGACCTCCTGCGCGGCGCCGTGCAGCGGCTGAAGCAGCAGCCCCGCACCAAGGTGTACCTGGACGCGGGCAACGCGGGCTGGGGCAAGCCCGACCAGATCTTCGAGCCGCTGAAGCGGGCGGGCGTCGGGCAGGCCGACGGCTTCGCGGTGAACGTCGCCAACTTCCAGACCACCGAGGCCAGCAAGGAGTACGGCCGGAAGGTCTCGGCGAACGTCGGCGGCAAGCACTTCGTCATCGACACCAGCCGCAACGGCAACGGCCCCTACACCGAGGGCGACCCCGCCGAGCGCTGGTGCAACCCGCCGGGCCGCGCGCTCGGCGAGACGCCCACCACCGACACCGGCGACCCGCTGGTCGACGCGTACCTGTGGATCAAGCGCCCCGGCGAGTCGGACGGCGACTGCAAGGGCGGCCCGAAGGCGGGCGACTGGTTCCCGGAGTACGCCCTCGAACTGGCCCGCAACACGAAGTAGGACCGCGTACGCGAAGGGCCCCGGCAGCCGATGCGGCGCCGGGGCCCTCGCGACGTCACGGGTGTCGCGTTACGGAACCTCGACCCAGACTGCCTCCGACGGCGTGCCCTTGTCGTCCGTCACGAAGAGCATGTACCAGCCGGACGGCACCAGCGCCCGGTTCTTCGGCACCGTCACCTCGATGCCGTCCGCCGTCTTCTCCACCTCCAGCGCGATCGAGCGCTGGTCGACGTCCGTCACGTGCGTGACCGCGCTCGGCCGCATCAGCTTCGCCGTCTTGATCTTCGCGGCGTCCGGCGTCTTGAAGACCCCGCTCTCGCCGCGCTCGATCGTCTTCGGCCCCGAGGTGACCTTCGGCCGCGCGTCCCGGTACAGGTAGGGAGGGGTGTAGATCTCGATGCGCTGCTCGAAGACGCCGGGCTTGGTGTTGGCGGCGTCGGCGAAGAGGGAGTCCGAGCCGAAGATCATCACGCGGCCGTCGGGCAGCAGCACGGACCCGGAGTGGTAGTTGCGGCCCACCTCCGGATCGGCGACCCGCTTGTACTGGCCGGTCTTCGGGTCGTACGTCCGCGCCTGGAGGATGTTGGAGCCGCCGCGGCCCCGGTAGTCCTCGGAGCCGCCGGTCACCAGCACGGTGTCGTCCGGCAGCAGCGAGGCGCTCGGGTAGCGGGTGCCCTTCTCCAGCGTGGCGCCGTCCTTGAAGCGGGGGTTCGGGTCCTTCAGGTCGACCAGGCGGGACTTCTCGCTGGACTCCTGGGACTCGCCGACCCCGCCGCCGCCGATGACCATGAACTTCTGGTCCTGCGCGGGCGGCAGCATGACCGTCGCCGAGGTCTCCATCTTGTCGGGGTCGCTCAGGCCCGGGATCTTGTCGAATGTGTTGGTCTCCAGGTCCCAGACGCCCGGCTCACGGCCGACGTCGGCGGGGCCGTACCCGGCGTTGGAGCCGGAGTAGAAGAGCTTGCCGTTGTCCATCAGGAAGATCGCCGGGTAGGTCGGGAAGCGGCGCTCGATCCCGGTGTACTCCCACGTCTTGGTCTTCGGGTCGTAGATCTCGTCCTTGCCGGGGACGATCTGCCCGATCTCGTCGAGGCCGGAGAGGGCGAGGACCTTGCCGTCCTCGAGGGTGGTCAGCGTGGGGTACCAGCGGGCCTCGTTCATCGGGTCGACCTTGATGTACTTCTCGGCGACCGGGTCGAACTCGAAGGCGTCCTTGATGCCCTGGAAGTCCTTCTTGTCGAGGGCGAGCTTCTGCGCCATGCCGTAGACGTTGCGGGCGTCCTTGCCCTTGAGGCCCTCGACCTTGTAGTTGTCCTCGGTGCCGGTCTCGAACTCCTTGCCGGACTCCTCGGCCTCCACGTAGATCCGGCCGAGGCCCGGCTGGGTGCGCAGGAAGCGGCCGGTGGCCGGGTCGAAGACCTTCTTCGCCTTCTCCACCAGGATCGGGTCCTTGGAGACGAAGGTCTTGCCGTTGGCCTTGCCGGTGAACTTCGTGCCCGCGGGCAGTGTGATCGGCTTGTCCGGGTCCTCGTTGTGGACGATCATCAGGCCGCCGGCCTTGGTGACGTCGCCCTTCAGCTTCTCGTACCGCTTGGTGCCGCCCGCGACCAGCAGCTTCCCGTCGGGCAGCTGGGTGTGCCCGGCGCAGAACATGTCCTTGGGCGTGGGGATCTTCTTGAAGGTGTTCGTCTTCGGGTCCCACAGCACCGACTCGAACTTGTTCGCGTCGAAGTTCTTCTGGTTGTTGCCGGATCCGGCGATGAGCAGCACCTTGCCGGTGTGCAGCAGCGCCGCGTGGATGGTGTTGATCCGGAACTCGGAGGGGACGTCGAGGAAGTCCCAGTGGCCGTTGGCGGCCTTGTACTCCGGCTTGTTGATCGTGTAGTCGTGGTACTTCTCCGAGCCGTACCGGTACAGGGCCGGCCCGTTGAACCCGGCGACCACCGCGACCACCGCCGTGCCTATCAGGATGCGACGGGCGCGGTTCTTCCGGTGGTTGGGCCGGACGGGCAGGCTGCTCATTTGTTACGTCCCCCAAGGGCGATCTGCATGGTGTCGTTCTGCTCGGCCCACCTCGGCCGGTCCTGCGGCGCGTGGTCCACGGCCGGCGCGGGCGGCTGCGGCGGCCGGCCCCCGCCGGCGTGCCGCGCGGGGCGTCGCTTCTTCTCCTGGCGCAGCATGTGCCGCCAGACGAAGATCGGCAGCGCGGTGATCAGCGTCGCGAACGACGCCCAGATGACCATCGCGGGGTGGGAGTTGCCGAAGACGAAACCGGCGACCATGGAGCCGACGAAGATCGCGATGAAGTACCAGTGGTACCGGAAGGTCCCGAACCACCGGTCCGGGCTCGCCGAGTCACCCTTGGGGGTGACGACGAACTTGCTCTTGCGGCGCAGGGCGGAGTCGATCAGCGCCTTGGCGTAGAGCGGCGCGGACAGCGCGGACATGACCATGCCGGCCACGCCGCCGGATCCCTCCGGCTCGTGCGGGGAGACGTTGTGGCGGCGGTTCCAGACGTACAGGCCGATCTGGAGCGCGGAGGCGTTGCCGTAGAGCATCAGCCACACGGTCGGGTCGATGTTCACGCCCGAGGCGCCCAGGCCCAGGAAGAGCGCGCAGCTCAGCGCGGCGAGGATCCAGTTCAGGGCGGACATCGGATAGAAGATGATCATCATCGTGTAGTTGAAGAGCTTGCCCGCCGGCAGCGTGCCGAAGCCCTTCCAGTACTGCTTGAGGATCGTCTCGTACGTACCGCGCGACCAGCGCATCTGCTGGGTGAAGAAGTCCGTCCACGCGCTGGGGCCCTCGCCGACCGCGAGGACGTCCGGGGTGTAGACGGAGCGCCACTTCCGGCCCGTCGCCGGGTTCTTGTGGCGGTGGATCTCGAAGCCGGTCGCCATGTCCTCGGTGATCGAGTCGTACAGGCCGCCGATCTGCTTCAGCGCCTTGATGCGCACGGCGTTCGACGTGCCGACGAACATGGGCGCGCCGTAGCGGTTGCCGGCGCGCTGGATCAGCGCGTGGAAGAGGAACTGCTGCGACTCGGCGGCCTTGGTGACGAAGTTGTCGTAGTTGCCGTAGACCTGCGGGCCGATGACGAAGCCGACGTCCGGGTCGCGGAAGAAGCCGAGCATGCGCTCCAGGTAGTTCGGCAGCGGCACGTGGTCGGTGTCGACGGAGGCGAAGAAGTCGTAGTTGTCGCCGTGCGCGTCCAGCCAGGCGTTGTAGTTGCCGTGCTTGGTCTTGGCGCGATGGGGGCCGGAGGGCTGGTTCCACTTCGCGATGCCCTTGCGGGAGAAGTGGTGCACACCCAGGCGCTCGCAGACGGCCTTGACCTCGGGGTCGTCGCCCTCGTCCAGTAGCCAGACGTGCATGAGCCCGCGGTGACGGATCCTCACCGCGGCCTCCAGTGTCTTCGTCACCATCTCCAGGGGCTCCTTGCCCGGGACGAAGGAGGTGAGGAAGGCGACGCGGGTGCCGGTCTCCGGCACGACCGGTATCGGGTCACGGGCGACGAGGGTCGCGTGCGCGTTCGACAAGACGTTCATGCAGCGGAAGAGCTCGATCAGGCCGATCGAGACGAGCATGACGACGTCGAGGGCCGGCAGCCAGGGGAAGGCCGGGTAGTCGCGCTCCGTCCAGTGCGAGGGCTGGAGCAGCCAGACCAGCAGCACCAGCGAGAGCACCGGCGCCGCGGCGAGCATCAGCGCGACCCGGATGCGGTGCGGCTCCTGCGAGATGAGGGACCGGTACTGCACCGTGTACGGCTTGTTCGGGTCCGGCTGGGTGAGCGGCCCGGCGAGCCTGCTGTAGTGCTCGTAGTCGTAGCGCGGCAGTGGCTTGGCGACGGCGCGCTGCCGGGGCCCGCCCCCGGTCCGAAGCTGCGGGGGCACCCGAAGCTGAGTGGTCCGGGATGGGTCGTTGTCCTGCCGGGCGCCGGATGGCGTCGACGTCATGAGTCATCCCCCTGCACGCATGCTGGCTGCGTGATTGGTCGTGTTCGTTCACACCCGGGTCGCGCGATTTCCTCGGCTTCCCTCGGCCGCCGCGAACGGGTGCATCAGTGGCGGGCCGCCGTCTCCTCAGACAGGAAACAGAGGCCTTCCGGTTGCATGATGCCTGTCCTGTGATCGGCTTGTGAACGGGCCCCCGCCCCATCGATTCCGTCACCGGAGCACCTGCGGAAGGCCACTCCCCCAACTGCGCGAACCGAATGCCCCCTTGGGGTGCCGGTTCCACGCCGGAGTCTACGGCCCCCTTCTTGATCACACGGATGACCGCGAGGGCGACCGCACGGATGTGGCCACGGAAACGATCGAGGCCCCCTCACCGGTGGTGAGAGGGCCTCGACCTCGCGTGCGCCGCCAGGGACTCGAACCCCGGACCCGCTGATTAAGAGTCAGCTGCTCTAACCAACTGAGCTAGCGGCGCCTGCTGACCTGCATAACTCTACCGGATGTCCGGGAGTGGTCCCGACCATCCCGCCCCGGCGGCTCGGCCTGTCAGCTGACCGGTTTTCCCCTTCCTTCAGTCAAAATGCGACATATCTGGATGGTTGGGACACTGGCGCCCGTACCGCAGCGAGGAGAGGATCCGCATGGCCGCCGCCCTGGTCTTCGAGGAGTACGAGCCCGACGCCGACTGCCCGTGTGCGGGCTGCGCCCGGCAGCGGCGCGAGCTGGCTCTCGGGCTCGCCGTGCACGCCGGCGGCCACCCCGCCGCCCACGGCGCCCGCCGCGCCCTGGTCCTGGTCACCGCGGCCGGCGTGGCCCTGGGTGCGGGCGCCGGCGCCGCGCCGGGGGCCGAGGCCCCCACCGCCCACCCGCCGGCACGGGCCGGGACCACCGGCGCCCACGCGGGCCGCGACGACCCCGGGCCCGACACGCCGCAGGGCCAGGCGGGGCCCCTGCACGGGCGGCCGCGCCCAGGGCCGACGGCGAGTCAGGCGGGGGTGTCCGTGCACGCGCTGCGCCGCACCACCCGCGCCGAGATCATCAACCGGGCCAAGCTCTGGGTCGCGGCGAAGGTCCCGTACTCGATGGAGAAGTACTGGCACGACGGCTACCGCCAGGACTGCTCCGGTTTCGTCTCGATGGCCTGGGGCCTGCCCGGCAACGAGTGGACCGGCACCCTCGACCGGTACGGCACCCCCCTGAGCCATAGCGAGCTCGAGCCCGGCGACATTCTGCTGTTCCACAACCCCGACGACCCGAACAAGGGCTCGCACGTCACCATTTTCGGCGGCTGGACGGACTACACGCGCACCTACTACATCGCCTACGAGCAGGCCCGGCCGCACGCCCGCCGGCAGGCCACGCCCCTGGCGTACTGGACCAACTCCAGCCGCTACGTGGCCTACCGCTACAAGGGCCTCAGCGCCCTTCCCACCGCCGGGGGCCGGAGCACTCCGGTGTCCTACCCCGGCGCCGGCTCCTTCGGGACCGGCGCCGACAACCGGTACGTGACCCAGCTGGGGCGGATGCTCGCGGCGCGCGGCGGCGAGGGGTTCTACCGCTCCGGGCCCGGGCCCCGGTGGGGCGACGCCGACCGCAAGGCCACCCGGGCGTTCCAGCGGGCGCAGGGCTGGCGGGGCCGCGAGGCGGACGGGCTGCCCGGGCCGCACACCTGGCGGCTGCTGGTGAAGGGGCAGGGCCGCGACATCCCGGGCACCGCCCGCAGCGCCGGCGCGCCGGCCTTCCCGGGGCGCGGCTGGTTCCGGCCGGGCCAGTCCAACGCGTACGTCGAGCAGCTCGGCCGCCGGCTGGTGAAGCGGGGCTTCGGCGCCCACTACCGCTCGGGGCCGAGCCCGCGCTGGAGCGAGGCCGACCGGCGCAACGTCGAGGCGTTCCAGCGGGCGCAGGGCTGGCGGGGCCGGGAGGCGGACGGCTATCCGGGGCCGGAGACATGGCGGCGGCTGTTCCGATGACCGGGCGTGAGGACGAGGAGCGAGTGATGCGTACGGGGACGCCGGAGGGCGAGGGGACGCCGAGCGGCGGGGCGCACGTGCGGCGCGTCCCGGTGATCGGCCACGAGACGACCGGGCCCATCCCGGTCCATCTGCTGTTCCGGGACGACGGGGAAGGCGAGGGCGGTGGCGACGGCGCCACGACCGCGACCGCTGCGACCGGCGTGACCGGTGTGGTGGTCGGCCCCGTCACGGCGGTACGCGAGGAGGCGCCGCCGCGGCCGCCCGTGGGCTCCGCGCCCAAAGCCGCGCCCAAAGCCGTGTACGGAACCATGTCCGGGACCGTGGCCGGCGCCGGGTCCGTACCGACCCAGGCACCGGCACAGGTGGCGGCGTCCGCCCGGTCGCGCCCCGTGCCGTCGGGCGATCCGCGCCTCGTGGAGCGGCCGGGGCCCGCGCTGCCCGGCTGGGCCGGGGTCGTCGCCGGTGCCGCCGCGCTCGCCGGGTGCGCGGCCGTGCTCTGGTGGGTGGGTGTCGTGCCCCCGGCACTGACGCACATGCTGCGGCTGCCGTCCCCTCCGTACAACGGCATCGCCCTCGGCTGGTGGGCGCTGCTGGCGCTCGGGGTGCTGCTGACGCTGTTCGCCTTCGGCGGGCTGGCGCGCGGGCGGGTCGGCTACGCGTGGGTGCTGACCCTCTTCGGCGACTACCGGGGCAGCGTGCGGCGCACCGGGCTGGTGTGGGTGAGCCCGCTCATGCTGCGCCGCCGGGTCGACGTACGGCTGCGGCACTGGCGCAGCGAGCCGTTGCCCGCCGTGGACGCGCACGGTACGGCGCTGCGGGTGGTGGTGCTGGTGGTGTGGCGCATCCGGGACACGGTCCGGGCGGCGCTCGGGGTCGCGGACCACGAGCAGTACCTGCGCGAGCAGGTGGAGGCGGCGATGGCCCGGGTGCTCTCGCAACTCCCGGCCGACGCTTTCCACGAGGACGCGCCGACGCTGCGGGACGCGGAGGTGGTGGGGGACACGCTGACGCGGATGCTGTCGGAGGAGTGCGCTCCGGTCGGCATCGACGTCTTCTCGGCGCAGCCGACGCGGATCGAGTACGCGCCCGAGATCGCGGCCGCGATGCAGCGGCGGCGCATCGCGTCGATCGACGCCAAGCACCGGGACGTGGTGCTCACCTCGGTGGTGGACGCGGTGGACGACATGGTCCACCGGCTGACCACGCGTGGTCTGGTCGAGCTGGACGACTACGACCGCAAGGCGCTGGTCAAGGACCTGACGGTGGCGTTCTACACGGGCCGCAGTGGTCCGGTCGAAGGCCCGTGATTGGTATGGACATGTCTAATTGACGTCCCTACATTGGGAGTTGGTCCAGACCAAAGCCCGGTCTGGATCGCACCACCGCACCACCGCACCACCACGCGCGCGCGTGTGCAGCACGGCTCATGGAACTTCCCCCACGTTCACCTGGAGCACCAGCATGCGAAACCGCACGATAGGCGCGGCCGTGGTGGCCCTCGGCGTCGCCGGAGCCTCTCTCCTCGCTACCGGCAGCGCCAGCAGCCACGGCTACACCGACTCACCCATCAGCCGCCAGAAGCTCTGCGCCAACGGCACCGTCACCAACTGCGGCGCCATCCAGTGGGAGCCGCAGTCGGTCGAGGGTCCCAAGGGCTTCCCGGCCGGCGGACCCGCCGACGGCAAGATATGCGCCGGCGGCAACTCCACCTTCGCCCAGCTCGACGACCCGCGGGGCGGGAACTGGCCCGCCACCAAGGTGGCCGGAGGTCAGAGCCACACCTTCCGCTGGCAGTTCACGGCACGGCACCGCACCACCGATTTCAAGTACTACATCACCCGTAACGGCTGGAACTCCAGCGCTCCGCTCACCCGCGCGGCCCTGGACCCGCAGCCGTTCCTGACGGTCCCGTACAACGCCCAGCAGCCGCCGTCCACGCTCTCGCACAGCGGGACGATCCCCAGCGGCAAGACGGGCAGGCACCTCATCCTCGCCGTCTGGACGATCGCCGACACGGGGAACGCCTTCTACGCCTGTTCGGACGTCCAGTTCTGAGCCGTGTGCGCACCTGGACACCCGCAGCACCCGCACGAAAAAGCCCCTCGCTCTCGCGAGGGGCTTTTCCCGTCTGTGCGCCGCCAGGGACTCGAACCCCGGACCCGCTGATTAAGAGTCAGCTGCTCTAACCAACTGAGCTAGCGGCGCCTGCTGACAGAGTTAATACTACCTGGTCCGAGGTGTGCTTCTGGCCGTGAGGGCGTGAGCTGGCTCACATCGGGCGCGTGCAGGTTTAAAGCGTCAGCGAGAGCACCACCGGCGCCGCCTTGCGGTTCAGCGCGTCGGCCGCCGAGCGCAGCCGGTGCGCGTGCTCGATCGGGAGCGAGAGCGCGAGGCAGCCCACGGCCGAACCGGCGGTCAGCGGGACCGCCGCGCAGACCGTGCCCACGGCGTACTCCTGGAGGTCCAGGACGGGGACGGTCGGCGGCTGGCTGTCCAGCTTGGAGAAGAGCACCTTCTCGCTGGTGATGGTGCGGGAGGTGAGCCGCGCGATCTTGTGGCGGGAGAGGTGGTCTCTGCGCCCGTTCACGTCCAGCTGCGTCAGCAGGCACTTGCCGACCGCGCTCGCGTGCGCGGCGGAGCGGAAGTCGACCCACTCGTTGACCTTGGGCGTGTGCGGCCCGTCCGCGACCTGGGTGACCTTCACCTCGCCGTCGATGTACCGGCTGATGTAGACGGCGGCGCCGAGCGAGTCGCGCAGCTCGGTCAGGGTCTCCTGGAGCTTGTTCTGCAGGGCCTCGCGGCGGGTGGCGCCGGAGCCGAGCAGGACGAGGGAGTCGCCCACGACGTACGCGCCGTCGGAGACCTGCTCCACGTACCCCTCGCGGCGCAGCATCAGGAGCATCGGGGCCAGGTGGCCGGTCGGGAGTCCGGTCTCGCGTGCGATCTGGACGTCGGTGACGCCTCCGGGATGCCGGGAGATCGTTTCGAGGACGCGCAGGGCGTAGTGCACCGAATGGAACGGCGCGGTCGGCTCGGGCTTCGGCGCCACGGTTTCCCCCTACCAGGTTGTGACCGCATGCTTCTGTACCACGATAGCCGCCAAGAACCGTTTCAGGAGGTCCCGTTGGCAAGAAAGTGTCCCGTCCCGGGGTCATATGCAGGGACGGGACACTCTGGCATATGCCAATGGCCTAGTTCCGGCGCAGAGCGGGAGGTCAGAGCACCGCACCGAGGAAGTCGCGCGTGCGGTCGTGCTCCGGATCGGAGAAGATCCGCTCCGGCGAACCCGACTCGATGACCTTCCCCGCGTCGAACATGAGCACCTCGTCCGAGATGTCGCGGGCGAAGTTCATCTCGTGGGTGACGCAGAGCATGGTGATGTCCGTGGACCGGGCGATGTCCCTGAGCAGGTCCAGCACCCCGGCCACCAGCTCCGGGTCGAGCGCCGAGGTGACCTCGTCCAGCAGCAGGACCTGCGGCCGCATCGCCAGCGCCCGCGCGATCGCCACCCGCTGCTGCTGGCCGCCCGAGAGCTGAGCCGGTCTCGCGTCGCACTTGTCGGCGAGCCCCACCATCTCCAGCAGCTCCCGGCCGCGCTCCACCGCCTCGTCCTCCTCCAGGCCCAGCACACGCACCGGGGCCTCGGTGATGTTGCGCAGCACCGACATGTTCGGGAAGAGGTTGAAGTGCTGGAAGACCATCCCGATCTTCTTGCGCGTCTCGCGCCGCTGCTTCTCGTCGGCCGGGAAGAGCCGGCCGCCGTTCACGCGGATGGTGCCCGCGTCGGGCTTCTCCAGCGTCATCAGCATCCGCAGGATCGTCGTCTTGCCCGAGCCGGACGGGCCGATGAGCGTGACGTGCCGGCCCGCCTCGACCGAGAAGCACAGGTCGTCGAGGACGGTGTTCTCGCCGAAGCGCTTGGTGACGTTCTCGAAGGTGATCAGCTCGGTGGACGGGGAGTCAGTGGACAAGGCGGCGCTCCAGGGCTCGTACGAGAAGGGATGCCGGATAGGCGATGAGGATGAAGGCGACACCGACGACCGTCAGCGGCTCGGTGTACTGGAAGGTCGCCGCGCTCTCCAGCCGGGACTGCTGGAGCAGCTCCAGCACGCTGATTCCGGCCAGCAGCGGCGTGTCCTTCAGCATCGCGATGACGTAGTTGCCCAGCGCCGGCGCCACGCGGCGCAGCGCCTGCGGCAGGATCACCGCGAGCCAGGTGCGGTGGGCCGGCAGGCTCAGCGCGGTGGCGGCCTCCCACTGCCCGGCCGGTACGGCGTCGATCCCGGCCCGGTACACCTGCGCGGTGTACGTCGAGTAGTGCAGCCCGATCGCGAGCGTGCCGGTGGTGAGGGCGGAGAACTGCACCCCCCACTCCGGCAGTACGAAGAAGAGGAAGAAGAGCTGCACCAGCAGCGGCGTGTTGCGGATGAACTCCGTCACGGCGTGCACCGGCCACCGCACCAGCCGGCTCGGGGCGCGGAAACCGGCCGCCCAGACGAGGCCGAGGGTGAAGGAGATGAGCGAGCCGAGGACGAGGATCTGCAGCGTGACCAGCAGCCCGTCCCAGAAGCGCGGCATGAAGTCCGCCACCGCGGACCAGTCCCAGTTCACTTGGCCACCACCCCGACGTTCGCCTTGGTCTTCCGTTCGAGTGCCTTCATGGAGCGGGTGATGACGAACGCGATCACGAAGTAGATCACCAGGATGACGGAGTAGATCTGCGCGCTCTCCTGGGTCGCCAGGCGCACCAGGTACGCGGCGAAGGACACGTCCCCGACACCGAGCAGGGACACCAGCGCCGTGCCCTTGAGCAGTTCGACGAGGAGGTTGCAGAAGGACGGGATCATCTCGGGGACGGCCTGCGGCAGCAGGATCAGCCGCAGCCGCTGCCAGGGCGTGAAGCTGAGCGCCACGCCCGCCTCACGCTGGGCCTTCGGTACGGAGTTCAGCGCGCCGCGCACGATCTCGGCGCCGTACGCCCCGTACGACAGGCCGAGCGCGAGTACCGCCGCCCACATCGGCACCAGCTGCCAGCCCAGCAGCGGCGGCACCACGAAGAACAGCCAGAACATCAGCACCAGCGCCGACGTGCCCCGGAAGATCTCCGTGTACGCGCCCGCCAGGAAGCGGACGAAGAGCGAGCGGTGGGTACGGGCCGTGCCGACGGTGAAGGCGACCAGCGCGCCGAGCGCGGCGCTGTACACGAGCAGCTGGACGGTGGTCCAGATGCCCGGCAGCACCCAGTTCTGCCAGAGTCCTGCGGTCATCGGCACAGCTCCTCGGCGGTGAGCGTGGTCATCTCGGCCTGGGTGAAACCGAAGCGCCGCATGATGCGGAAGAGCTCGCCGCTCTTCTTCATCTTGTGGATCTCGGCGTTGAAGGCGTCCCGGAGGTCGTGGTCGGTGGGGCGGAAGGCGAAGCCGCCGCCGTCGATCTTCTTCTCGCCGTCGACGACCGCCGAGAAGGGCGCCGTCGCCTCGGCCCGCCGGCTCTTCTCCACGACCAGGCGGGCGGTGAGCGCGGTGGCCGCGAAGACGTCGACGCGGCCGGACTCGACGGCGTTCAGACCGGCCACCTGGTCCTGGAGAATGACGACGTCCTTCTCGGGGTACCCGGCGGCCACGGCGTAGTCGAGCTGCGCGTACCCGGTGGCGGTGGCGAACGTGGCCTTGGCGCGGACCGCGTCCTCGTACGAGCGCACGTTCAGGGGGTTGCCCTTGCGGACGACGAAGGAGTCGAGCATCTGGTACTCGGGGTCCGAGAAGATGACCTGCCGGCAGCGTTCCTTGTTGATGTACATCCCGGCCGAGACGATGTCGAACTGCTGGGAGTTCAGGCCGGGTATGAGGGAGGCGAAATCGGTGGCGACGGGCTGCACGCGGCCGATGCCGAGCCGCTTGAAGATCACCTTCGCCAGCTCCGGCGCCTCGCCGGTGAACTCGCCCTGCTCGTCGACGTACCCGTAGGGGACCTCGCCGGCGATGCCGAGCCGGACGGTGCCCTGCGATCTGAGCCGGTCCAGGGAGTTGCCGGAGGCGACGCGGCTGCACGCGGCGGTACCCGCGCCCAGGGCGGCGACCGCCGAGCCGAGCAGCAGGGTGCGCCGGGGTATCGGACGGGTGGTTCTGAGTCGACGAGCTGTACGGGCCATGGGCGCGCGGCTACCCGAGACCGCGCGGGGTATGCGTACGGGAACACCGACCGACAGGAGGGCGTGACATGGAGGGCGTGACATGACGACGGTCGGACTGCTCTACCCGGGGCACGCCGCCGAGGAGGACTACCCCCGGATGGAGGCGCTGCTCAACGGCCTCAACCTCCCCATCGTCCGCACCGACATCGGCGAGGACGCGCACCGCGTGGACGTCCTGCGGGAGATGGGCGCCACGGAGCGGCTCGCGGCCGGGGTCGAGGAGCTGCGGCTCTCCGGCGCCGAGTCGGTGGTCTGGGCCTGCACGAGCGGGTCGTTCGTGTACGGATGGGAGGGCGCCCACGAGCAGATCCGGACCCTCGCGGCGGCGGCCGGGCTACCTGCGTCGAGCACGGCGTTCGCGTTCGCGCACGCGGCGGAGGCGCTGGGGGTGCGGCGGGTCGCGGTGGCGGCCACGTACCCGCCGGACGTCACGGAGCTCTTCGTACGGTTCCTGGAGGCCGCCGGGCTCGAGGTGGTGGCGGCCCGGTCGAGCTCCGTCGTCACGGCGGCCGAGCTCGCCCGGTGGGGCCGGGAGCATGTGCTCCAGCTCGCCAGGACCGGCGACCATCCGCAGGCCCAGGCGGTGCTCCTGCCCGACACGGCGCTCCACACGGTGGCGTACCTGCCGGAGCTGGAGGCGGCGGTGGGCAAGCCGGTGCTCACCGGGAACCAGGTGACGGTGTGGGAGGGGCTGCGGCTGGCGGAGCGGCGCGGGGCGTGGTCGGCGGAGCTGGGGAGGCTGTTCGCGCGGGAGGGCGCGGAGGCGCTCACGAGATAGGCGTCCGGAAAGCTTCCGGACAAGCGTCCGGAATAAACGGAGAGGGCCTCATGTTGTCGATGGGTGCTGTATGCACGCATCCACGCAGGAGGATCCCTTGGTGAACGACGAAGCCGTACGAGGCGGCGACGCCATCCGCGGCACGGCGCACGGGAGCGCGCCCGTCCCGCTCTCCGTCCTCGACCTGGTCACCGTCGGCAGCGGCCGCACCGCCACCGAGGCCGTCTCCACCAGCGTGGCCCTCGCCCGGCTGGCCGAGCGGCGCGGTTACCACCGCCACTGGGTCGCCGAGCACCACTCCATGCCCGGGGTCGCCTCCTCCTCGCCGGCCGTGATCCTCGCGCACCTCGCCGCCCACACCGAGCGCATCCGGCTCGGCTCGGGCGGCGTGATGCTGCCCAACCACGCGCCGCTCGTCATCGCCGAGCAGTTCGGCACCCTGGAGGCCATGGCCCCGGGCCGCGTCGACCTGGGCCTGGGGCGCGCGCCCGGCACGGACGGCGCCACGGCGGCGGCCCTCCGTCGTACGGAACGTCTGAACGAAGGCGCCGACGACTTCCCGCAGCAGCTCGCGGAGCTGGTGCGCTTCCTCGACGACGACTTCCCGGACGGCCATCCGTACGCCCGGATCCACGCCGTGCCGGGGCCGGTGCAGGGCCCGTCGGGCCGCCCGCCGGTGTGGCTGCTCGGGTCCTCGGGCTTCAGCGCCCGGCTGGCGGGGGCGCTGGGGCTGCCGTTCGCGTTCGCGCACCACTTCTCGGCGCGGAACACCATCCCGGCGCTGGACCTCTACCGCGACTCCTTCCGGCCCTCCGCGGTGCTGGATGCTCCGTACGCGCTCATCGGCGTCTCCGCGCTCGCCGCGGAGGACGAGCGGGAGGCGCGGCGCCAGGTGCTGACGGGCGCGCTGTCGATGGTCCGCCTGCGCACCGGGCGGCCGGGCCTGATCCCGACGCCGGAGGAGGCGGAGGCGTACGCCTTCAGCCCGGCGGAGCGGGAGTTCGTCGACGGCTGGCTGTCGAACGTCGTCCACGGCACGCCGGACGCGGTACGGGCGGGGCTGGACGACCTCCAGAAGCGCACGGGCGCCGACGAGCTGATGATCACGGCCAACGCGCACGGGAGCGAGGCGCGGCTGCGCAGCTACGACCTGATCGCGGACGCGTACGGCTTCTGACCGCTGCGCGTGGTTCGGGCTCGGGAACGGGTGCACAAGATCCATAAGGGAGCCTTAAACCGCTCGTCATCACCGGTGGCGGGCGGTTCGCACGCGCCCCTGACGAGGGGTTTCGCGGTGGAATTGGTCTAGTCCTCGTTTGGTTCGGACCATTGACGCACTGTTCACGCGGCCGCTATCACTGCTCCAACTCCCGTACCGCCACCCCCCTCGGAGGCCGCACGTGCAGCACCGCAAACCCCTCGTCGCCGCGCTCACCGGCGTGGCGCTGACCGCCGGCGCGCTGGCCGCCCTCGCCGGCCCCGGCACCGCCGCCGCTGCCGCCCCGGCCGCCGCCGCGCCCTCCTCCGGCGGGGTGAAGATCGCGTACTACGACCAGTGGAGCGTCTACGGCAACGCCTTCTACCCCAAGCACCTCGACACGCGGGGCATCGCGGGCAAGCTGGACATCATCAACTACTCCTTCGGCAACATCCACCCCACCGAGCTCACCTGCTTCCAGGCCAACAAGGCGGCGGGCGACGACGCCAACCCCAACGCCGGTGACGGCGCGGGCGACTCGTACGCCGACTACCAGCGGTCCTTCTCGGCCGCCGACAGCGTCGACGGGGTCGCCGACAAGTGGGACCAGCCGATCGTGGGCGTCTTCAACCAGTTCAAGGAGCTGAAGGCGAAGTACCCGAAGCTGAAGATCAACATCTCGCTGGGCGGCTGGACGTACTCCAAGTACTTCCACGACGCCGCGAAGACGGACGCGAGCCGCAAGAAGTTCGTGGCCTCGTGCGTCAAGCAGTACATCGCCGGTGACCTGCCGGTCGAGGGCGGGTACGGCGGCCCCGGTACGGCGGCGGGAATCTTCGACGGCATCGACATCGACTGGGAGTACCCCGGTTCGCCCGACGGCCACCTCGGCAACCACTACGGCCCCGAGGACAAGCAGAACTTCACGCTGCTGCTCGCCGAGTTCCGCAAGCAGCTGGACGCGTACGGCGCCGCCCACGGCGGCAAGAAGTACCTGCTGACCGCCGCCCTGCCGGCCGGGCAGGACAAGATCAAGCACATCGAGACGGACAAGATCGGCGCGTACCTCGACTACGCGAACATCATGACGTACGACATGCACGGCGCCTGGGACGGCGACGGGCCGACGTACCACCAGTCGCCGCTGTACTCCGGCTCCGACGACCCGACCGACCCGATCAAGCCCGGCACCGAGAAGTACTCGATCGACAACGCCATCGACGCCTGGATCGACGGCAAGCCGGCGTACGGCATCGCGGGCGGCTTCCCCGCCAACAAGCTGACGCTCGGGTACGAGTTCTACTACCGCGGCTGGAAGGGTGTCCCGGCCGGGACGAAGAACGGCCTCGCGCAGCCCGCGACCGGCGCCTCCGCCGCCCGGCCCGTCAGCCAGCAGGCCGGTATCGCGCACTACAAGGAGCTCGGCGGCATCGTCGACAACGCGGCGACGACGTTCTGGGACGACCGGGCGAAGGCGTCGTACTTCTACAAGGACGGCGAGTTCTTCACCGGGCTGGACAAGCGGTCGATCCAGGCCCGCGCGGACTACGCCCACAGCCGGGGCCTGGCGGGCGCGATGATGTACTCGCTGCTCGGACTGGACGAGCGGACCACGCTGCTCAACGACATCGTGGCGGCCGTCGGTTCGTCGCCGTCGACCCCGACCCCGACTCCCACGCCGACCCCGACCCCGACCCCGACGCCGACGCCCACCCCCACTCCCACGCCGGGTGCCTGCACGGCCGCGGCCTGGTCCGCGACGGCGGAGTACACCGGTGGCGCGCAGGTCTCCCACAAGGGGCGGACCTGGAAGGCCAAGTGGTGGACGAAGGGCGAGGAGCCCGGCACCACCGGCGAGTGGGGCGTCTGGCAGGACCTCGGCGCCTGCTGATCTGAGACCCACCCCCCACGACCACCGCCCCTGCCCGGCGAACACCCCCCGGGCAGGGGCGGTTTCACGTCCCGGCGCCGATCAGCTGCGGGATGCGGTCCGGGGCCACCGCCCGGGAGTAGAGCCAGCCCTGGCCGGTGTCGCAGCCGATGCGGCGCAGGCGCGCCGCCTGGCCGGAGGTCTCGACGCACTCGGCGGTGACGGTGAGGCCGAGGCGGTGCGCGAGCTGGACCAGGGCCTCGACGATGACCT
Source organism: Streptomyces sp. NPDC003036 (assembly GCF_040611175.1). Classification (NCBI taxonomy): domain Bacteria; kingdom Bacillati; phylum Actinomycetota; class Actinomycetes; order Kitasatosporales; family Streptomycetaceae; genus Streptomyces; species Streptomyces sp. NPDC003036. The sequence goes on from NZ_JBEXNO010000003.1 coordinate 35,902, forward strand.
CGTCGGCCGGGTTCGGGTGCTCCTCGTCCTGGAAGCCGCGGACGAACGAGCCGTCCAGCTTGAGGACGGAGACCGGGAGGCGGCTGAGGTAGGCGAGGTTGGAGTAGCCGGTGCCGAAGTCGTCGATGGCGATCTGCACGCCCATGTCGCTGAGCGCCTGGAGGGCCTGGAGCGGCCGGCCGGCCGACCCCATGACGGCCGACTCGGTGAGCTCCAGCTGGAGGAGGTGGGGCGCGAGCCCGGTCTCGGCGAGGATCTCGGCGACGTCCGCGACCAGGTCGGAGTCCCACACCTGGCGCACGGCGACGTTGACGCTGACGAACAGCGGTTTCTCGCGCGGGTGGTCCTTCTGCCACTGCCGGGCCTGGCGGCACGCGGTGCGCAGCACCCACTGCCCCAGCTGGACGATCGAGCCGTCCTCTTCGGCGATCCCGATGAACCGATTCGGCGCCAGCGAGCCGAACTGCGGGTGGTTCCAGCGCACCAGCGCCTCGACGCCGCGTACCGTCCCGTCGGACATGCCGACGAGCGGCTGGTACTCCAGGGCGAACTCGCCGCGCTCGACGGCCGGGCGGAGGGTGGAGGAGAGCGACTGCCGCGTCATGCGGTGGGCGTTGCGCTCGGGGTCGAAGAGCGTCCAGCGGGCCTTTCCGTCGGCCTTGGCCCAGTACAGCGTGGTGTCGGCGGCCTGCATCAGGCCCGTCACGGTGGTGCCGGCGGCGGCCCGCTCGACGACCCCGATCGACGCCGAGACCGACAGCCGCTGCCCGGCCAGGTCGAACGGCCGCTGCACGGCCGCGAGTACGGACCGCGCGAGGTCGGCGAGCTGCTCCGTACCCGTCGAGTCCTCGACGAGGATGGCGAACTCGTCGCCGCCGAGCCGGGCGACGAGATGGCCGCCGCTGCGCGTGTAGCCGTCGCTGTCCGCGCACTCGGTGAGCCGGGCGGCCACGGCCGCCAGCAGCCGGTCGCCGACGCGGTGCCCGAGGGTGTCGTTGACGGCCTTGAAGCCGTCCAGGTCCAGGTAGCAGAGGCCGATCCGCCCTGATCCGCCATCGCCGTAGGAGTCGTACGCGTCACAGGAGCCGTACGCGTCGTACGTGGAGTTCTCCAGCGCGGAGGCGAGCCGTTCGAAGAAGAGCGTGCGGTTGGGCAGCCGGGTCACCGGGTCGTGCATCTGCAGGTGGCGCAGCCGCGCCTGGAGCTCGCGCCGGTCGCTGATGTCGGCGATGGACAGCAGCACGCGCCGGCTGTGCGGTACGGGCGCGACGGTGACCTCGGCCCACAGGGAGCGCCCGTCGGGGTGTTTGAGGCGGCGGGTGCAGCGGAAGCGGGAGCGGCGGCCGCGCAGGACCTCGCGGTAGGCGTGCCAGGTGCGGCTGTCGGAGGCGAGGTCGACGAGGTCGGAGGCCGGCTGCTCGCTCAGCGAGGCGGGATCGGTGCCGAGGAGGGCGGCGAAGGCGTCGTTGGCGCTGACGACGAGCCCCTTGGGGTCGACGACGGCCATGGCCAGGTGGGCGGCGTTGAACGCGGCGCGGTAGTCGCGCAGTTCGGCGTCGGACGCGGGGCCGGTACCGCCAAATTGGTGACTCTGCGTGTTCGGGAGGTCCGCGGTGTCGGGCGGTGAGACTGCCGCAGCTCCCGGTGGATGGGGCGTTCCGCTGGAGGTTCCGCTCACCGCTCGCTCCCGCAGGGCAGTTGTGACGCACAGATGTGGTCGGAATGGTCAGCCATCGAAAGTGTGCCGATCATAGAGGCTCTCGCGGCGGCCGTTCCAGCGTCGCCACTGGGTGAGAGGCGCCCGGAAGGTGTGAGCCGCCCCACCCGCACGCCCCCGGTCGATCGTTTCTGCACGGGTCTGGCCCGGGTGTGGCGCGCACCGGTCCCGCCCTGATCGGTTGTGACGTTGCGTGAAATCGGCCCGCTCACCCAAGTGGGGCAGTGGAACAGGACGGATCGCACCAAATCGCCCCAGGGTGGTGAGACGTCCCGCATCCCGCACCCGGAGGTCGACGTGGAGAGTCAGCAGACACCCGAGGGAGTGGACCGCGCACGCCTGCGGTCCACCGCCGCGGGCATCTTCTCTCTCCTGGCGCTCGCCGCGACGGGCCTCGTGGCCGGTCCCGCGTCCGCCGCGCCCGAGGCGGGGCCGTGCGCCCTGCCCCGCACCGGCGCACACCACTCGCTGGGCCTGGACACTTGGAACGCCGCCTACCCGCGGCCGGTGCGCGACCTCGACGCGGTCATGCTCTTCCTGTCCTTCCCGGACGCGCCGCCGCTGACCCACCCCGACGAGATCGCCGCCGACCACTTCCCGGCCACCAGCCGCTTCTTCCAGCGCGCGTCGTACGGCAGGTTCACCCTCCGCCCCCACCTGCTGCGCGAGTGGCTGCCGATGCCGCGGCCCTCCACCGCGTACGCCATACGGCGCGACTGGGAGCCCCACCGGCGCGCCGCCTACCTGCGCGACGCGCTCGCCGTGGCCGATCCGTACGTCGACTTCTCGCGGTACGACATCGTCTACCTGGTCGCCGACCCGGACGCGCCCGGCGTGGACTCGGACGCCACGAAGGTCGTCAACCTCGACCTCCCGCTGCGCGCGGACGGCACCGACATCCGGCGTGTCGTCACCGTCTTCGAGCGCCACCCGCCGGACCGCAACGTCCTCGCCCACGAGACCGGGCACGTGTTCGACCTGCCGGACCTCTACCGGCGGCCGACGGACGGCAAGGGCGACTGGGACACCCATGTGGGGGACTGGGACGTCATGGGCAGCCAGTTCGCGATGGCGCCGGAGCTCTTCGGCTGGCACAAGTGGAAGCTGGGCTGGCTCGGCGGGCACCAGGTCCGCTGCGTGCCCGAGGGGGAGCCGACCCTGCTCACCCTGGAGCCGCTCGCCGCCGCGCCCGAGTGGGGCGTGTCGGTGGGCACCCGGCTGGCGGTCGTCAGGACCGGCGAGCACAGCGCGCTGGCGATCGAGGCGCGCGCCGCGACCGGCAACGACGAGGACACCTGCACCGAGGGCGTACTGATCTACCGCGTACGGGGCGAGGCGTCGTCCGGCACCGGACCGGTCGAGGTGGTCGACACCCACCCGCGCACCGGCGCCTGCTGGGACCGCTCGGTGTACGCGCCGCTCGCGGACGCGCCGCTGGGGGTGGGGGAGACCTTCACGGTGCCGGGGGAGGGCACGCGCGTGGAGGTGGCGGACCGCACCGCCACGGGCGCGTGGAACGTCAAGATCACGCCCCGCTGACCCGGGCAACGAAGAAACCCCCCGCTTCCGCGAGGGGCTTCTTCCGTCTGTGCGCCGCCAGGGACTCGAACCCCGGACCCGCTGATTAAGAGTCAGCTGCTCTAACCAACTGAGCTAGCGGCGCCTGCTGACGTCGTAGACCTTAGCACCCTGTTCGGGGCGAGGAGAAATCGATAACGGCGCACGGCCCACAGCAGCACCTCGGGCCCCGGCAGCCACGGCTGCCGGGAGTCCGGCGCCACCACCCAGCGTGGCCCCTCGGTCGCACCCAGCGGCGCCGGCGGCGGCACGGTCACGGCGTCCCCCACCCCGTGGCAGATCAGCGGCGGCACGTCGTCGCCGCCCCACTGTTCCCAGCGCAGGAGCGACGGTAACCGCTGGGCCGTGCCCGGCGCGGTGAACAGCAGCATCCGCCCCCGGTGCACGGCGACCGGGCCCGAGCCCGGGCCCTCCTCCCACAGCCGGTCCAGGATGCGGCGCCCGGCGACCGCCGGGCCGCTCACGACGTCGAAGACCCGCCCGCACGGCAGGACCGCGGGGGCGGCCGGGTGCGCCGCCCAGAGCTCAAGGGTGGCGTGCGGGTGAGGGGCGGCGGAGGCGAGCCAGTCGGCGCCGTCGGAGGTGACGTGGCATACGTTCATGCCCCCACACCTACGCCTGGTGACGGCCCCGTCTCCGAGGGTTCCGGAAAACCCGGACAACCGGGTCCGCCCGGGAGTAAGGTTCGCCCACCCGGCATATGCCGTCGGCCAGCCCCCGGCCCTGGGACGGTGCGGGCCTCAGCCCCGCTCGCCACCCTGCTCGCTGTCCCGCAGCAGGTCACGCCCGAACTCGACCATCCGCTTCGCGTAGTCCTCGGTCCACTCCGCCCGCTCCGCGATGTCGGCGGCGGTCAGCCGGTCGAACCGGCGCGGATCCGCGAGCTGCGCGGCCGCCATCGCCTGGAACTCCACGGCCCGGTCGGTCGCAGCGCGGAACGCCAGCGCGAGCTCGGTGGAGCGCGCGAGGAGCTCGCGCGGATCGTCCATCGACTCCAGGTCGAAGAAGTGCTCCGGATCGGCGGCGGCCTCCGCAGGCTCGAAGAGCAGGGGCGCGGGCTTCAGCCGCCGCTGCTCGCTCCGCTCGGTCTCCGCCATGTCGCCCATCTCCTCCTGCTCCCGGCCCCCGCCCTCCGGTCGGCCACCGTCCATTGTCCCGCGCTCCGCAACCCCACCCGGCGGGGGCTTTCCCCACCCCCCTGCGCCCTGCGGGACGTCTGCCCAGGGATGGCCCGCAACCACGGACGACCCGCACCCGGAGGGGCCCCGCCCCGGACCCCGCACCGACAGGTGCCGCCCACGTGGGCGCCCGCCGGGCAGGCACCTCCTACACCGGCGCCCACCGCACCCGGTGCTCCGACAGGTGCGACAGCACCGCGTGGTTCGCCTCCCAGCCGTCCGGGAACTTGACCGTCACGCCCAGCTGCACGGGCTCCGTCGACGGGTGCTCGTCCAGCAGCTCCGCGACGCCCGCCCGGCACACCACGATGCACGCGTGCCGGTGCCGCGACGCCAGCACGCACAAGCGCCCCGTCTCCAGGTGGAACGCCGTCGCGTCCGGGCGCCCCGACAGGGGGTGGAGCACGACCGTCACGTCGTACTCCCGCCCCTGGAGCCGGTTCGCCGTGTCGACCGTCACCCCGAGGACACCCAGCTCCGCCAAGGCGACCCGCACCGCCGCTGCCTGGTCGCGGTGAGCCGTGCCGACGGCGATCCGGTCGGGGCCCAGCGGCACCGGCTCGGCCGACCGCTCCGAGACCGCCGCCCCGCCCCGGTCCAGCAGCCGCCGCACCACAAGCGCCACCGCCCGTACGGCCTCCGGGTCCGTACGCGGGGTGTGCCGGGCCGGCAGCTCCAGCAGGCCCCACCCCGACTCGGCGGCCTCGTCCAGCACCCGGTCGGGCCCCGACCCGTCCGACGCGACCCCGAAGGCCAGCCGCCGCTCACCCGGCCCGGTCCCGCTGCGGAACGGCGTGTACGGGTAGAACGCGTGCGACACCAGCGGCGCCGCCGACGCCGGCAGCCGCCACGACACCGGCAGCCGGTGCTGCGGCAGCTCGGGGTTGTGCGCGAGCAGCGTCGACACCGCGCTCGCGGACGGGTCGTACGACAGCCCCGCCCACTGCTCGGCACCCACCACCGAGAAGGGGTCCAGCTGCCCCGGGTCCCCGACGAACAGCGCCCGCTCGAAGAGCCCGGCCACCGTCAGCAGGGCGTCGGAGCGCATCTGGTACGCCTCGTCGACGATGGCGTGCCCCCACGGCTCGACGCCCTTCACGTGCGCCCACTTCGCGGCCGTCGAGATCACCACGTCCAGCCCGGCCAGGTCCGCCGCCTTCGCCGACTTCCGTACGTTGTCGAGCTTGTCCAGCGCCTTGTCGTACGGGTCGGAGTCGTTCGAGTGCAGCCGCCCCACCGGCAACTCCGGCTCCTTCTCGGCGAGCCGCAGCACCAGGTCGTCGACCTGGGCGTTGGTCTGCGCGACCACCATCAGCGGCCGCCCGGCCGCCGCAAGCTCCAGCGCCGCGCGCACGACGAGCGTCGACTTCCCGGCGCCCGGCGGCGAGTCCACGACGACACCCCGGGCGTCGCCATGCAGCGTGTCGTCGAGGATCTCCCGGGTCGCCCTGGCCGCCTCGGCGGCGGGATCGAAGGGCACGGCGAGGCTCACAGCAGGTCCTCCGGCGTCACGGCGTCGGGCACTTCCACCGCGTCGGCGCGCGGCGGCCCGCCGTGGGTCCACGGCGTCTCCTCCGGATCGGGCAGCTTCGGCCCCACCCGCTGGTCGTGCTCGAACAGCGTCCACACCAGACGGTCCCCCTTCTCCGGCACCGACCCCTCCGCCGGCTCCTTGCCCCGCCCCATGCGGTCCAGCACCCGCAGCACCAGCGCCCCGGCCTCTCCGTCCTCGAACCGGTCCTCGAACCGTACGAAATCGGCCGTCTGCGGCTTGCCGTCCAGCGACCGGTACACCTTCACCTTCTCGCCCAGGTGCGGCCGGTCGTCCGTCCGCACCGTCAGCAGCGGGCGCGGCGCCGGGCGCTTCGACTCCGTCCACGTCATCGTCACGTCCAGCACCTCGGCCACGAACGCCTCACCGGCCAGCCGCCGCCCCGCCATCACCAGCGGATCGTCCAGCGCCTCCTGCGCCTCCAGCTGCGCCTGGGCGCTCTCGCGCGCCGCGAGCTTCTGCGCCGCCGTGACGGCGTCGTCGCGGCGCGGCTGCGGCGGCTCACCGGCCCGGATCCGGTCCCGGTGGCCGGTGAACGACCAGCGGTCACGGGTCCACCGGTCCGCGACCCGGGCGCCCGGCGGCAGCTCCCGCGCCAGCTCGATCGCCCGCCACACCGCGTGCCAGGTGGGCCGCAGCTGGGTGAGGATCAGCCGCCGCACCTCCCGCTCGGCCCGGTGCAGCTCGCCGAGCCGCTCGTCGGCCGCCTCGCCGTCCTCCGCCGCCGCGAGCGCCTGCCGGGCCCGGTCGTACCGCTCGATCGCGGGCGCCAGCAGGCGGTTGTCGAACGCCGGATCGGTCGCGGGACCGGCCGGCGGGCACAGCAACTGCCCGTCCTGGTCGCGCCCCAGCTCCGCCCGCAGCGCCGCCTCGGCGCCCGACTCCCCCTCCGGGGTGTCGATCCAGGCGAGCAGCGCCCCCAGGTGCTGGTCCTCCAGCGAGGACTGGCCCGTCGCCCAGTGCCGGTTCAGCAGGTCCGTCGCCGCCAGCAGCAGCGACGAGCCCGGCACCCGCGCCCGCTCGCCGTAGTGCGTCAGCCACCGCCCCAGCAGCGGCACGCGCGGCGGCGCCGGGAACGGCGTCTCCGGATCCTGCTCGGCCGTGCGCCGGAACCGCATCGACCGCCCCAGCAGCCGTACGTACTCGACGCCCGCGCGGCTCGGCACGATCAGCTGCGGCGCGTCCGCGCACAGCTCCACCTCGACCTTGACCTTCTTGCCGGTCTCGGGGTCGGTCTCGTTGCGCTCGGCCGCCTCGACGTCGTCGGCGTACGCGTCGAGGTACGGGATGACCGCCTCCGCGAGCTCCGCGAGGAACGCGAACCGCAGGTCCCGGTCGCGCGGCTGCGGCACGACCAGCAGCCGCGGCTCCTCCGGGTCGGTCCCGACCAGCGCCCCGAGCGGAGCACCGGCCTCACCGGCGGTCGTCAGCGGCACGAGGACGAGGGGCCGCTCCGAGAGGTGCCGGTGCCGCACGGTGGCGAGCGGCTGGGCCCGCCCGGACTCGACGGCCTCCAGCCGCGCGAGAGTGGAGATCAACGACACGCGCCCACCCCCTCGGCGAGGCCCACGCTCAGCAGGGACATTCCACGTACTCCTTCGGCGTCCGCGCGGGCGCCTGTGCGACCGCCTCCGCCCGCAGCGCCGCCGCCCGCCGCAGCGCCGCCACCGCCGGGTCGTCCGGGTCACCGGCCTCGCCGCGCGCGGCCGCCAGCACCGCGCCGACCGTCGTCAGCCCGCCCAGCTCGCCCCGCACCGAGCGGCCCAACGCCTCCACGGCGCCCGCCTCCCTGGCGCGGTCGCGGCAGTGGAACGCCAGCTCGCACGCGGCCAGGCACTCCGGCGCGTACGCGTGCGGCACCGCGTCCACCGCCGCCGCCAGCTGCTCCGCCGAGCACGCCTCCACGTCGAAGGTGGCACCCTCCGGGAGGGCGGCCGCGATGTCCTCGACGCGGGTCAGCCGGGCCAGCTGCCGCCGGGTCACGGACAGCTGCTTGCGTACGTCGACCAGCGAGCCCGTCGGCTGGTTGGAGAAGTCCTTGGGGCAGACCAGCAGCACCGAGTGCGCCACCTCCGCGCCGTCCGTCAGGGCCGCGACCCGCTCCAGCGCCAGCACGTACACGGCGGCCTGGCGGGCGGCCGCGCCCACCTTCGCCGCGTCCGCCGAGCCGTCGATCATCGGGAACGACTTGATCTCGACGACCGTCCACCGCCCGTCGGGCCGTACGACGACGGCGTCCGGCTCCAGGTACGCGGGCGAACCGGCGACCTCCAGCGCGAGCATCGGGTGGTCGAGCAGCGACCACGCGCCGGCCTCCGTGGCCTCGCGCAGGGCCAGCGCCGTGCGCGCCGCGCGCCCCTCGGGCCCGGCGGCCGCGAGATCCGGCACCCGCACGTCGCCCTGGCTCTCCACGCCGAGCAGCCGCAGCAGCTCCTTGCCGCCGTCGGCCTTGACCTTGGCCTCGAAGGCGTTGCCCCGCATGAAGGCGAACTGCGATTGCCCGAAGCCCGACGGCGCGCCGAGGGCGGATGCCAGCGCGGCCTTGTCGACGCCCGCTCCGTCCAGCAGGGCGCGGCGCCGGCAGCCCGGATTGGCCGCCAGCGCGGCCAGCGCGCGGGCGTCCAGCGGATGCGGCGCGGCCGCGGGGCCGCGCAGCTCAGCGAGCCGGTGCCGGAGTGTCGTCTGCGGACGCCGATCGGGCCCGCTGCCCAGGAATTCGCTCACCCGCGGAAGTCTCGCATCCGCCACTGACAATCGGTGAAGGTCCCGGAACGGAACCCCCGCCGAAACGATCCCGCACCCCGTCGACGCCCCGCATCACCGGCCCTGCCAGTACCAGCCCCACCCCCATGACCGCGCACCCGGCGACCGCGTCGAGGAAGTAGTGGTTCGCCGTCCCCATCACGACGACCACGGTCAGCAGGGGGTACGCCACCCCGAGCGCCTTCAGCAGCGGCGTACGCCCGTACCGCCACAGCATCACCCCGCACCACAGCGCCCACCCCACGTGCAGGCTGGGCATCGCCGCGTACTGGTTGGTCATGCCCCCGAGCCCGCGCGGCGCGCTCGCCTCGCCGCCCCACCAGCCGTAGGAGCTGTACTGCGCCATGGTGTCGACGAAGCCGTGCCCGGCGGCCAGCAGCCGGGGCGGGCAGGTGGGCAGGAGCGTGAAGCCGACGAGTCCGAGCAGCGTGGAGACCATCAGCCAGGTGCGGGCGGCCCGGTACTGGAGGGGGCGGCGCCGGAACAGCCACACCAGGACGGCGGGCGTCACCAGGTAGTGCAGGGTGGCGTAGGCGAAGTCGGCGGGTATGCCGAGCGCGGGGGTGGCGGTGAAGAGACGGTTCAGCGGATGCTCGGCGTCCAGGTGGAGGGCCTGCTCGAAGCGGAGGATCGCCAGCCCGTGGTCGACGGCGGCCGCGACGTCGCCGCGCGCGAGCAGCCGCCCGCCGGAGTAGGCCGCGTACACCACCACGATCAGCAGGAGCTCGGTCCACCAGCGGGGGCGACGACTCGCGATGGTGTACGGCATCCGAACGCTCCCCCTCTATGACTACTCCTGTCATGGACGCAGAGATCCGCACCGGGGTTGCCCCGGCGTCGGCCCCCGTTCACGTACGGGATGATGGGGAGGCACCTTCTGTGAACCTTCAGGGAGAGCCCCCATGGCACCGCGCATCCTGCTCGCCCGGCACGGCCAGACCGAGTGGTCGCTGCTGGGCAAGCACACCGGCAGGACCGACATACCCCTCCTGGAGGAGGGCCGCCGGGGCGCGAAGCTGCTGGGCGAACGGCTGCGCCGCGGCCCGTGGGACGGCCTGGAGGGCGTCGAGATCCGTACGAGCCCGCTGGCACGAGCGCGGGAGACCTGCGAGCTGGCCGGCTTCGGTGAGCGCGCCGAGTCCTGGGACACGCTGATGGAGTGGGACTACGGCGCCTACGAGGGCATGACCCCGGCCGAGATCAAGGCCCTCCGCCCGGACTGGTTCATCTGGCGCGACGGCGTCCCGGAGGGCGAGTCCCTCGCCCAGCTCGCGGCCCGCGCGGACGAGGTCGTGGAGTGGGCCCGCTCGGCCGACCGCGATGTCCTGGTCTTCGCCCACGGCCACATCCTCCGCTCCATCGGCGCCCGCTGGCTCGGCGAGGACGTCTCCTTCGCGGCCCGCATCCGCCTCGACCCGACGAGCATCTCGGCCCTGGGCTGGGCGTACGGCGCCCCGGCGATCGAGCGCTGGAACGACACGGGCCACCTGGAGAGCTGAGGTCACCCAAGGGCTGACGGCGGCCGCGCGCCGCGCCCGCCACGCGCGGTCACACCCGGTCCAGGGCCGCCCGCCGGTCCAGGAAAGCCGCCACCGCCGGGGTGGAGCGCTGCGGGGAGAGGAGCCGGACCGTGTCGACGAGCATCGCGCGGATGCGGGACGACTGGACCTCGCCCAGCAGGTCCAGCACCCGCTCGCCCGCCGCGGCCGACTCCTCCAGGGCCCCGGAGCGGGCGAGGTCCGCGGCGAGCTGGGCGCGGTAGAGGGCGAGGTTCCGGGTGAAGTGCGGGTTCTGGAGGGCCGCCGCACGGCGGGAGTGCCGGGCCGCGCGGGCCCAGTCGCCGAGCGCCGACCAGCACTGGGCCTCCAGCGCCTCCAGCTCGGGTTCGCCGAAGAAGGACATCCACTCGGGGTCCGCGTCGCACGCGCCCCGCCCGAAGAGCGTGTGGGCCCGGCCCAGGGCCTGCTCGCACGCCGCCCGGTCGCCGAGGCCCGCCCAGGCGCAGGCCTCACGCAGCGCCAGCAGGGCGAGCAGGCGCGCGGAGGACAGGTGCCGGGCCGCGTGCTGGCCCGCCTGGGCCGCCCGGACCGCCTCGCGGTAGCGGTCGGCGTCCCTGGCGAGGAAGGACGTGTTGGAGAAGGCGTGCGCCTCCAGCGCCTGGTCCCCCGCCACGCGCGCGGTGGCCAGCGCCTCCGCGTAGTGGGAGCGGGCGTCCTCCAGGCGGCCCGAGTCATGGGCGAGCCAGCCCACGGAGAGGGCCAGTTCGCCGGTGCCCGCCTGCATCCGGTCGGCGGTCGACTGGCGGGCCGGGGTCCCCGCGTCGAGGAGCGCGTACGCCGTGCGGAGCGGCTCGGCGGCTCTGCGGTACAGCCCGTCCGCGCCGTACCGGTCGTCGAGCAGGCGGATGCGCCGCACCGCCTCCTCGACGGCCTCGACCTCCGTCTCGCCGAACGTGCGGCCGGCGCGCGGCGCGGGGATGGAGCCGAGACCGGCACCGGCACCGGCCAGGCCGCCGAGGCCGAGGGAGGCGGCCGCCACGGTGGCGGTACCGCTCGTCATGAATGCGCGACGCAGCACGTCGCTCTCCTCATCGTTCCGGATGGTGATCTGTGCCGGCGGTGCGGCACCGGCGGTGGCGCGGGCCGCCCGGCCGCGCACCTGCTCGCGTGCCGCGAACCCCAGATCGGCCAGGGTGAGGCCGGGGAACATGTGCAGGAACACCCGCTCGTACGCGTAGTTGGGGCAGCGGATCTCACCCGACTCCACGCGCCCGATGTAGCGGGCGTCGCAGGCGACCTGTTCGCCGATCTCCCGGGCGGCCCTGCGGACCGCGGCCGCGAACTCGGCCGGGGAGCGCCGGCCGCGCAGCCGGCGGAAGGCGAGATTGGGAACTGCCCGTGACGACGCCATGGCCGAGCCCTCTCCTGCGTACTGCCGTTGGTCCGGCGGAGAAAGAACGTACCTGCTGTGACGGGGTGTGCACGCTGTGTTTGGCAACAAAGGGGATATCTCGCCCACGATCCGCCATGAACTGCCATCCTTTGCGGCGGCGTGCCGCCGTAGCTGTTGACGCGTGTCGGCGTTGAACCCTGCGGAGAGACGGAACGTGTCTCCACACGGGGACTCGAGCGAGGAGGGATCCCTTGTTGGAGGTCGGCATGGCGTCGCAGCAGTCGCATTCGCAGTACCAGCAGCCGCAGCACGCGGAACCGCACACCACCGCACAGCACCGGCCGACCGAGGACGCGAGCGCCCCGCCTCCGGAGGCGGCCGGCGAACCCTGCGACCTGGTGACCGTGCCGACCCGGCAGGGCCTGGAGGCCGTAGACATCCTCCGCCGCGGCGGCGCCCCCGCGGTCGGTCCGGTGCTGCACGACGACCACCGCGACACCCTCGGCTTCCTGGTGCCGCCGGGCACCGCCGCCGACTGGGACATGCCGGGCAGCGCCTGTACGCGCACCGCGGGCCGAGGCCTGCGGATCCCCGACCTGGAGGCGGGCGAGCCCCCGGTCGCCGGGGCGGGCTGGCTGCTGCCGCCCACCGACCCCGACGCGGTCACCGACCCGGCCGTGCTGCGCCGGGCGCTCGGCGAGGCCGCCCGTCTCATCGAGGCCGCCGACAACTGCCGGTAGTCCTCGATAATGGGCTGGTGGCGAGGAAAGCAGCACAGCACAAGCAGCGCGGGCGGCAGGCCCCGGCGACCGTCGCCGAGGCCGTGGACGGCGGCCTCGCCGAGCTCGTACCCGACCCCGAGCGCTCCCGCGCCTGGACCCTGCTGATCGACGGCGCCCCGCAGTCGCACGTCGACCTCGACGACCCCGCCCACCTGAGCTTCGCCTACCAGCGCCGCCTCGGCCACATCGCCGATCTCGTCGCGCCGCCCGGCCGGCCGCTCACCGTCGTCCACCTCGGCGGCGGCGCGTTCACCCTCGCCCGTTACGTCGCCGCCACCCGGCCCCGCTCCACCCAGCAGATCGTCGAGCTCGACGCGCCGCTCGTGGCGCTGGTCCGCCGCGAACTGCCGCTCGACCCCGGTGCCCGGATACGCGTCCGGGGCGCCGACGCCCGCGCCGGGCTCGGCAAGGTCGCCGACGGCTGGGCCGACCTCGTCATCGCGGACGTCTTCAGCGGGGCGCGCACGCCCGCGCACCTCACCAGTACGGAGTTCCTCGCCGAGGTGCGGCGCGTGCTGAAGCCCGGCGGCCACTACGCCGCCAACCTCACCGACGGCCCGCCGCTGGCCCACCTGCGGGGCCAGGTCGCCACCGCCGCCGCGCTCTTCCCCGAGCTCGCACTCGCCGCCGACCCGGCCGTGCTGCGCGGACGCCGCTTCGGCAACGCCGTCCTGCTCGCCTCGGACACCCCCCTGCCGGTCGCCGAGCTGACCCGCCGAGTGGCCACGGACCCGCACCCGGGCCGCGTCGAGCACGGGCGAGCGCTGGCCGACTTCACCGGCGGCGCGACGGCCGTCACCGACGCCGCCGCCAAGCCGTCGCCCGTGCCGCCCGCGTCCGTCTTCGAGTAATCCGCCCGCGAGTAAGAGGAGCACCCCCGTCCGCATGGTGGGCGGGCTGTTGCCCCGCCCGGCGACCGGAGGCCAGAATCGGGCAATTGCCCCCAATAGAGGAGGGAGGAGCCCTCATGGGTGAGCATGTCCATGTTCGTATCCGCGAAGGCATGGGCGTCTCCGACGCCGGCGAGCTCATCGAGCACTACCACTGCCGCTGCGGCGAGACCTGGACCAAGTCGTACCGGGTCGACGACGGCGAACCGGAGTAGCCGGGCCCGGCTGAAGCAGTCCGAGGTGCTCGTGGACGTAGGCGATCGGTGCTCGTTTGATCCTGGGTGTCGGTGGTCCAGTCGTGCCGGATGCCGACGGCCTGGACGTTGGCCTGGGGTGAGGAGTCCAAGCCCGGCCAGGGCACCGCACGCTACGTGCCGTAGTTGTACGGAGACACTATGACGGACGAAGAAGCACTGAGGACCACGTTCAGTTTCGCCCCACCGGTCAACGACGCCGCAGCCTGGAACCTGCGACTCGACGATCTCGCCGCCAAGATCGTCGAATCCTTCCCCGGAGCATCCACTTCCTTCGGGGAAGACCTCGGCCCACGCTCCGCCGATGCCTTGTCCTTCGAAGTGCCGCTTGGCGACGGAGTGTGGCTGGAAGGGCTCGCAACCACTCCCTACCCCAAAATCGGCTCGGTGATGGTGATCCAAGCATCGGCAGCCGAGGCCGCACGATTCGCCGTCTGGTTGCGCGACTCGTTTGCGCCCTCTTCCGACCTGGTCCACTTCACCAGCGAATTGGCATTGAACAACGGCGATGACACCTACTGGGTTCTCCCACCGCACGGCAGCGTCGACGAGATCGCCCGCACGCTCCAGGAGCACATCGACTCGTCCGATCGTCCATGACGACAGCAGGCGCCGGCACGATCAGTGCCCGGGAGTCAGGCATCGTTCTCTCCGTGCCGGTGACGGCAGGGGTGTCTAGCGCTCGTCGATCTCGACGCGCGGCGCGGTGTCGTGCCAGACGCAGAAGACCGAGATCTCCCGGCCGTCCTTCGTGAAGGTCACCCGGATCCACGTCGACTGCTTCCACACCTGCATCTGCCAGCCGGAGGCCGGGGTCGCCGAGACCAGTTCGGCGGAGGAGGGGCCCATGTCGAAGGCCACGTGACCGCCGTCGACCGAGTAGCTCTTCACGCTGCCGGTGGTGCCGCTGCTCGCCGAGGGCTTCGTCTCCGGTGGGGGAGACGGGGACGCGGGCGCGGACGGCTTGCGCGACGGGGGCCCGGGCTGCTTCGTGCCGGCCGTCTTGTCGGTGCGTGGGGGAGCGGAGGACGCCGGCGTCTTCTTCGGGGGCGGGCGCCGTGTCGACGACGATTGCGGTTGGGCGCCGTCCGTGGGTGCCGTCGGACGGTCGGCGGTGATCGGCAGGGCGCGCGGCGGGTCGTACGCCGTCCCGGCCATCACCGTGTGCACACCCCACCACGACAGAGTGACCGCCGCGCCGGTGGCGAGCGACCACGCCATGGCATGTACGAGTCCTCTACGCATCCGGGCCATAGTGCACCACCCGCCCGGGCCGTCCATACCGGTCCCCCTCGTTCCGCCGAACGGGGGAGGCATGGCGTACGGTGCGGGCCATGGCAAGTGTGCTCGTGGTCGAGGACGACCAGTTCGTGCGCTCCGCCCTCATCCGGCACCTGTCCGAGGCCTCCCACACCGTACGGAGCGTCGGTACGGCCCTGGAGGCGCTGCGCGAGGTGGCCCATCACCGCTTCGATGTGGTCATCCTGGACCTCGGACTGCCCGATCTGGACGGGTCCGAGGCGCTGAAGATGCTGCGCGGCATCACCGACGTACCGGTGATCATCGCCACCGCGCGGGACGACGAGGCGGAGATCGTACGGCTCCTCAACGACGGCGCCGACGACTACCTCACCAAGCCCTTCTCCGTGGAACACCTCTCCGCGCGGATGGCCGCCGTGCTGCGCCGCTCGCGCGCCGCCGCCGGGGACGTGCCGCCGTCGCGGGTGATCCAGGTGGGCGGGCTGTCCATCGACCCGCTGCGGCGGCAGGCCGAACTCGACGGTGTACCGCTGGACCTGACCCGGCGGGAGTTCGACCTGCTGGCCTTCCTGGCCGGGCGGCCGGGCGTGGTCGTCCCGCGCAAGGAGCTGCTCGCCGAGGTGTGGCAGCAGTCGTACGGTGACGACCAGACCATCGACGTGCACCTGTCCTGGCTCCGCAGGAAGCTGGGCGAGACGGCGGCCAGGCCGCGGTATCTGCACACGCTGCGGGGGGTCGGGGTCAAGCTGGAGCCGCCGCTGTGAGGTGGGCGCTCGTCAAGGTGGCGTTGGCGGTGACGGTGATGGTCGTGGTGGCCTTCGCCGTGCCCCTGGGGCTCGTCATCAAGGAGATGGCCCGGGACCGGGCCTTCACCAACGCCGAGCGGCAGGCCGCCGCCATCGGCCCCACCCTCTCCATCACCACCGACCGCGGCCAGCTGGAGCGCGCCGTCGCCTCCACGCAGGCCGGGGCCGCCGGGCGCATGGCCGTCCACATCCCCGGGCCGGGGGAGGGCGGCGAGGCGGTGACCATCGGTACGGGGCGGGCCGCCGAGAAGGACCTCGCCACCGTGCAGCGGGTGCCGCGTGCCTCGACCACCGAGGTGCCCGGCGGGTTCGCGCTGCTCCAGCCGACCGCCATCAGCACCGGCCGGATCGCGATCGTCGAGGTGCACGTGCCCGAGGGCGAGGTCACCAACGGCATCGCGACCGCGTGGCTGGTCCTCGCCGGGGTCGGGGCCGCGCTGGTCGTCGGGTCCGTCGCGGTCGCCGACCGGCTCGGCGTGCGCATGGTGCAGCCCGCCCAGCGCCTCGCGCGGGCCGCGCACGAGCTCGGCGAGGGCAAGCTGGGCGCCCGCGTCCCGGAGGAGGGTCCCGCGGAGCTGAAGTCCGCCGCGGTCGCCTTCAACTCGATGGCCGACCAGGTCGTCCAGCTCCTCGCCAACGAGCGGGAGCTCGCCGCCGACCTCTCCCACCGGCTGCGCACCCCGCTGACGGTGCTGCGGCTCAACGCCGCCTCGCTGGGCGACGGACCGGCCGCCGACCAGACGCGCGCGGCCGTCGAACAGCTGGAGCGGGAGGTCGACGTCATCATCCGTACGGCCAGGGAGGCCAAGCCCCAGACGCAGCCCACCGGTCCGGGCGCCGGCTGCGACGCCTCGGAGGTCGTCCGGGAGCGGATGGACTTCTGGTCCGCGCTCGCGGAGGACGAGGGGCGCAAGGTGCGGGTGGCGGGCGTCGACCGGCCCGTACGCATCCCGGTGGCCCGCCCCGAACTCGTCGCCGCGCTCGACGCGCTGCTCGGCAACGTCTTCCGCCACACCCCGGAGGGCACCGCCTTCTCGGTGGACCTCCACAACGGCGACGACGCCGTGATCATCCTCGTCTCGGACGCGGGGCCGGGCATCGCCGACCCGGAGGCGGCGCTGGCGCGCGGCAACAGCGGCGGGCGGGACGGCTCGACGGGGCTCGGGCTCGACATCGTGCGGCGGGTCGCCGAGTCGACCGGCGGCGACGTGCGGATCGGGCACTCGGTGCTGGGCGGGACGGAGGTCCGGATCTGGATCGGGCTGGGCGGCAGGGGCGTTGACGCCCCGGCGCGGCGCGGGCACCGCGTCGTACGCCGCCGACGCGCGACCACGGGGCGTGCCCCTCGTTAGTCGTCCCTGGTCGGCCCCCATGGGTCATCCGGCCGGCTCGTCCAGGAACGACGTGATGAGCTTGCCCCACTGCTCCGGAGCCTCCGCGAACGGCAGGTGCCCGGTGGGCAGTTCCTCCAGGCGCGCGCCGGGGATGCCGGCGGCGACGGCGCGGTGCAGGGCGGGCGGTACGAGCCGGTCCGCGGTCGTGGAGATCACCAGCGTCGGTACGGCTATGGCCGCCAGGTCCGCGCGCACGTCGGTGCGGGCCACCAGGTCGGCGTGGTCGCCCGTCCCGGGCGGAGCGGTCTCGCCCGTGGTGCGGATCGCGGCCTCCAACTGCTCGGGCGGCAGCGCCTCCAGCAGCGCCGGGCTGAGCGCGAGCGGTACGAGGAAGCGGCCCATCAGCTCCCGCTGCCCGCTCGCGAACAGGTCGCGCCACACCTCGGCGGCGAGCCGCGTGCGGTGGTCGGGCCGGGCGAACGGGGAGGTCAGGACCAGGGCCGTGACCCGCTCGGGGTACCGGGCGGCGACGCGCACCGCCACCGAACCGCCCAGCGAGTACCCGGAGACGGCGAACCGGTCCAGGCTCTCCGCGTCGGCCGCGGCGACCAACGCGTCGGCGAGGTCGTCCACCTCCAGGGGGTGCTCGGCGCGGGGCGTGTCGCCCGTACCCGGGAAGTCGACGCCCACGACGCGGCGCCCCTCGGCGAGGGCGTCGAGAACCGGGCCGTAGTTGGCCTCGATGCCGCCACCGGCGCCGTGGGCGAGCAGAAGGCCCGGGCCGGAGGTACCGCGGACGGTGCGGGCGAAGGTGGGCATGGGTGGTCCCCCTTTTCTGTAGCGGTCGCTAGAAAATCTGGTGCAACCATAGCACGTTCTCTAGCGACCGCTACAGAAATATCCGCACCGAGCACCGCGCATCGAGGGGTGGCGTCAGAGCGCGTCGTCCGCCGGCAGCTCGCCCGAGCGCGCGACCTCCGCGTACCAGTGCGCGCTCGACTTCGGCGTACGCGTCTGCGTCTCGTAGTCCACGTGCACCGCGCCGAACCGCTTGGCGTAGCCGTACGCCCACTCGAAGTTGTCCATCAAGGACCACAGGAAGTAGCCGCGTACGTCCGCGCCGTCGGCGATCGCGCGGTGGACCGCCTCCAGGTGGCCGTGGACGTAGGCGATGCGGGCCGGGTCGTGGACCGAGCCGTCGGCGGCGACCTCGTCCTCGTACGCCGCGCCGTTCTCCGTGATGAGCAGGGGCAGGCCCGGATGGTCGCCCGCCAGGCGCATCAGCAGGTCGTACATGCCCGTCGGATCGACCGCCCAGCCCATCGCCGTCCGCTCGCCGGGCGGCTGGTGGAACGCGACGTCCTCCGCGCCCGGCCACGGCGAGTGGCTGCTGGCGCCGTGACCGTCGTTGCGCGGGGCGGTGTCCCCGTCGCGGATCTTCGACACCACGGTGGGCGTGTAGTAGTTGACGCCCAGGGAGTCGAGGCGCTGGTGGACGGCGGTGAGGTCGCCCGGCCGGACGAAGGACCAGTCGGTGAGCGCCGCCGTGTCCGCGAGCAGGTCCTCCGGGTACGCCCCGTCCAGCATCGGCCCAAGCCAGACGCGGTTGCCGACCGCGTCGATGCGGCGTACCGCGTCGATGTCCTCGGCCGCCGAGGTCAGCGGCCGCACCTCGTGCACGTTGAGCGAGACCGACACCTCGGCGTCGGCCGGCAGGGCGGCCCGCAGCGCCTGGACGGCGAGGCCGTGCCCGAGGTTGAGGTGGTGCGCGGCGCGCAGCGCGGCGACCGGGTCGGTACGGCCCGGGGCGTGGACGCCGGAGCCGTACCCGAGGAAGGCGCTGCACCAGGGCTCGTTGAGGGTGATCCAGCGGCCGACGCGGTCGCCGAGCGCGTCGGCGACGAGGGCCGCGTACTCGCCGAACCGCTCGGCGGTGGCCCGGTGCGGCCAGCCGCCCGCGTCCTCCAGCTCCTGTGGCAGGTCCCAGTGGTAGAGCGTCAGGGTCGGGGAGATGCCGTGCGCGAGCAGCTCGTCGACCAGTTCGCGGTAGAAGTCGAGCCCCTTCTGGACGGCGGGGCCGCGACCGGTGGGCTGTACGCGCGACCAGGAGACCGAGAAGCGGTACGCGCTCAGG
The DNA here is from genome assembly GCF_040611175.1 of Streptomyces sp. NPDC003036. NCBI lineage: Bacteria > Bacillati > Actinomycetota > Actinomycetes > Kitasatosporales > Streptomycetaceae > Streptomyces > Streptomyces sp. NPDC003036. The sequence continues at coordinate 55,042 of NZ_JBEXNO010000003.1, forward strand.
CCGAGGTCCGCCATGAGCCGTACGTCGTCGCGGAAGCGGTGGTAGTGGTCGGTCGCCACGTCGCCGGTGTGGCCCTGGAACACCTTGCCCGGGGTGCGGGAGAAGGTGTCCCAGATGGAGGGGGTGCGGCCGCCCTCGGCAGCCGCCCCTTCGATCTGGTACGCGGCGGTGGCGGCGCCCCAGAGGAAGCCGGGCGGGAACTGGCGGGTCGCGGTGAGCGGGCGGGCATCGGACGCAGTCATATGGGAGCGCTCCCAATCGAGAGGGGATGGGGTGAGGACGAACGGTGGTGGTGGAACCGGCCACGTGCCGGTCGCGGCTGCGGTCACCGGCCGCCGGATGCCGGTTTTCAGGCCGCAGGCCCGGCACCGGCCCGGAGGTGACGCCGTACCTCGGGCCCGGAGGTGACTGCGCACCCCCGACCCGGGCCCGTCGGCGGCGCCTCAGCTCTTGACCGCGCCCGACGTGATGCCGCCCACGATGTGCTTGCCCAGCAGGGCGAAGACCAGCAGCAGCGGCACGGTGGAGATGAGGGCGCCGGTCAGCACGATCGCCTGGTTGATGGTGTGGTTGCCCGAGCCCAGGCCGGCCAGCGCCACCTGGAGGGTCGGGTTGCCGTCCGGGGTGAGGGCGATGAACGGCCAGAAGAAGTCGTTCCACGCCTGGACGAAGACGAGCATGCCCAGCACCGCCATCGCCGGGCGCGCGACCGGGAAGACCACGTGCCAGATGATCCGCAGGCTGTGCGCGCCGTCCACCCGGGCCGCCTCGACCAGCTCCACGGGCAGCGCCTCCAGCAGGTACTGCCGCATGAAGAACACCCCGAACGCCGCCACCAGCGACGGCAGGACGACGGACTGGAGCTGGTCCACCCACCCCAGGTCGGTGATGATCCGGTACAGCGGGATCACACTGAGCTGCGGCGGGATGGTCATGGTCGCCACCACCAGCGCGAGCAGCGCGTTGCGGCCGCGGAAGGGCAGCTTGGCGAAGGCGAACCCGGCCAGGGTGGAGAAGACGACGGTGGACGCCGCCACCAGACCGGCCACCACCGTGGTGTTGACCAGCGCCTCGCCCATGTCGACCTGGTTCCAGGCGAAGGTGAGGTTGTCGAGGAGGTGCGGTCCCGGCAGCAGCGGCGCCGGGGCCTCGACCACGCGCTCGCCCGTGTGCGAGGCCGCCACCAGGTTCCAGTACAGCGGGAAGAGCGAGAAGAGGGCGGCCACGCCGAGGAGGACGTACGTCAGCGGGCCCGCGTGGTGCTGGCGCCCCGCCGCCGGCCGCGCCGGCCGGAGCCGCCGCAGCGGCTTCAGCGGTGTTCCGGCGCTCATGACGCCACCTCCTTGGTCCCTTGCTTCCGGTTGTCCCGGTTCAGGCGGGCGACGAGCAGCCGGGCCGCCCCGATCAGCAGCAGGAGCAGCAGCATCACCCAGGCGATGGCGGACGCCTGGCCGAGGGCGCCGGTGACCCAGCCCTTCTCGTACATCAGCAGGCTCAGCGTCTGGAACTGACCGCCGCTGCCGCCGCTCACGCCGAGGCTTCCGCCGAACAGCATCGGCTCACCGAACAACTGCGTGGCGCCGATCGTCGAGACCACGATCGTGAACAGGATGGTGGGACGGATCGACGGAATGGTCACGCTGATGAACTGGCGCCAGCGCGAGGCCCCGTCGAGGGCGGCCGCCTCGTACAGGTCCTGGGGGACGGCCTGCATCGCGGCGAGGTAGATCAGCGCGTTGTAGCCGGTCCAGCGCCAGATGACGATGACGGAGATCGCGATCTGGGCGGGCCACTTGGACGACTCCCAGTCGACCGGGTCGAAGCCGACCCACCCCAGGACGGTGTTGATCAGGCCGTAGTCGCTGTTGAACAGCTGGGCGAAGACGAGCGTCGCGGCGGCGATCGAGGTGGCGTACGGGGCGAGAACCGCGACGCGGAAGAAACCGCGGCCGCGCAGCTTGTAGTTGAGCAGGTGCGCGAGCCCCAGCGCCATCAGCAGCTGCGGAACGGTCGAGATGACCCCGATGGTGAAGGTGTTGGCGAGTGCCCGCCAGAAGAACTCGCTGTCCCACAGGCCCGTGTAATTGTCGAAGCCGCGCCACTCCGCCTCACCGCCGAGCTCCACGCGGTGCAGCGACAGCCAGCCCGTGTAGATCAGCGGGAAGAGCCCGAAGGCCGCGAAGCAGAGGAAGAACGGCGAGACGAAGGCGTACGGGGTCGCCTTGAGGTCCCAGCGGTAGAGGCGGCTGCGCCAGCCGCTGCCGGCGCGTACGGCGCGGGGCGGCGGCGAGGGCGTGGGCGGCGGCGGCGCGGTGCCGCCATCGGCCGCCGCACGGACGGAGGTGGCCACGAGGGGCATTCCTTCCAGGTCGGTACGGGGCGGGGTGGCCGCCCGGCGGGGGAGCGCCGGGCGGCCTGGGTCGTGTCGTCGACGTCCCCGCCCAGCTCCCGCTGGGAGGTGCCCCCAGGCCGGCGGGCGGACGACGCTCCTGTGACGACACTCCCGGGGGCGCCCCGCTACTGATCGATCTTGTCGTCGATCAGCTTCTTGACGTTCTCCCAGGCGGCATCGGGCGCGGTGCCGCGCTGCTCGATGTCGAGGATGCCGTTGTCGGTGATGAAGGTCTTCACCTGGCCGTCGTAGCGGCTGACCGGCGCGGGCGTGATGCCGGCGGCGGCCTCGGAGTAGATCTTGCCGACCGGGGTGTCGCCGAAGTACGGGATCTTGGCGTTCTGGACGGCGGCGGAGGCGAGCGTGTCCTTGGTGGAGGGGATGTTGCCGTTGACCCCGAACACCTTGGCGTGCTGCTCCGGCGCGGTCAGCCAGGCGGCGAGCTTGGCGGCCTCCTCCGCGTGCTTGCCGGACTTCGGTACGGCGAGGAAGGAGCCGCCCCAGTTGCCCGCGACCGGCGGTGCGGCGATGTCCCACTTCCCCTGGTTGGCCGGTCCGGCCTGGTCCTTGATGATGCCGGTCATCCAGCTCGGGCAGGCGACGCTGGCGAACTTGGAGTTCTTGAAGCCAGCGTTCCAGGTGCCCTTCTCGTCGAACTGCCGCAGCTTGGCGGTGATGCCGCTCTCGGCGGCCTCGACGGCGAGGTCCCAGGCCTTCTTCACGCCGGGGCTGTTCTCGTAGTCCAGCTCGCCCTTCTCGTCGGCGTACTGGAGGGGCTGGCTGGAGAGCACGGCGTTGAACAGGCCGCTCGCGGAGTCGTGGAAGGCGGTCCCGGCGGGGGCGTTCTTCTGGTACGTCTTGCCCGTGGCGACGAACTTCGCCCAGTCGCCGGCCCAGAGCTGCGCGACCTGGGTGCGGTCGGTGGGCAGCTTGGCCTTGGCGAAGAGGTCCTTGTTGTAGCAGATGGCCATCGGGCCGATGTCGGTGCCGAGGCCGATGACCTTGCCGTCGGCGGTCGTGGCCTGCTTGACTTTCCAGTCGAGGAAGGCGGAGGTGTCGGCGCCGCCGGTCTTGGAGAGGTCCACCCACTTGTTCGCCATGGTGGGGCCGATGGCCTCGGCGATGTAGCCGACCTCGATGGCCTGGATGTCGGCGAGGCCGCTGTTGCGGGAGAGGCGGAGCTTCAGCGTGTCCCAGTACTTCTGGCCGTCCGCGACGTTCGATTCCTCGATCTTGATGTTCGGGTGGAGCTTCTCGTACTCGGCGTAGAGCTTGGCCCCGTTCTTGTTGTCGTAGCCGAAGGAACCGAAGGTTCCGATGCGCAGGGTGATCTTCTCGTTGCCGGCGGCCTGGCCGGAGCCGCCGCCGTCGTCGCTGCAGCCGGTGAGCAGGACCGCGAAGGCCGCGAGTGCGGCGGCCGCGGCGTACCCGGGGCGGCGGCCGGGCGCTCCGGCGCGCGTTCTGCCGCCGGGGGTGCGGCGGGACGTGCCGCGGGACGTGCTGGAAGGGCGCATTCCACTCTCCTCGTCGTCTGTGGGAGCGCTCCCACGATGTGGCTTGCGGGGGTGAGTGTCAAGGGATGGGCGCGAATTGAGACGGCTCCGTGCGCGGAGGGGCGGCCACCGGTTTCCTGCGTGCCGACGCGTCAGTCCGCCCGGGCGCCCGCAGGTCCGTGTGCTTGCCGGCGGACCGCTTCCCGGCCCCGAGTGCCGTGGCGTTGAACCGCGGTGACGTGGGCGGTGTGTTTGTGGCAATCCTGCAACACTCATCACCGCCCCACATATCGGCAGATCATGCGAAGATCCCGTCGCCCGGCCCGCGCGGGACCGGGTGACAAGGGGAAGACTTCGTGAAGCGATCGACGTTCAGATCCGCCCTGGGGGCCGTATTGGCAGTCGCCGCATCGGCCGTCCTGCTGCCCACCGCTTTCGCCGGAAGCGACTCGGAGACCGAGGCGGCCGCGAAGCCGACGGTGGACAGTGCGACGACGGCGTCCTTCGGGCGCCTGGCCGACGCCGTACTGACGCAGCGTACGGCGGCCCTTCTGGACAGCGGCAAGGCGCGGCGTTCCACGCCGACGACGGACAAGCGGGCCGGCCTGTCCGCCGGTTGGGCGCGGTCGGAGAAGGAGGCCGTGTCCTCGCTGCGGTCCCGCAAGGGCCGGCTCGCCGCGCTGGGCGAGGTGTACACCGCCGCCAGCACGGACGTACGCGTGGACAAGACGCGCGTCAAGGGCGACCGTGCCACGGTCCGGGTCACCGAGACCACGACCCTGACGTACAAGAAGATCCGCGGTGACGAGCCGACGACCACCGGATTCGAGGCCCACCACGAGCTGAACTTCGCCTTCACGCGGGGCGGCACGTGGGAACTGACGGGCATGAGGTCCACGGACGAGGGGCCCGTGGCCGTCAACGAGCCCTTCACGGCCCGGGTGGCGGTGGACGCGGCGGAGGAGGGCGTACCGACGGCGACGCCCGCCGCCACGCGGCGGCCCTCGCGGCAGACGCAGAAGCCGCCGGGCACCGCCGGGTACGACTACGCGGCCATGGCGGCGTACGCCGAGAAGTACTGGAGCAACTACAACCCCGCCTACCCGGCGTACAACAGCGCCGGCGGCGACTGCACCAACTTCATCAGCCAGGCCCTGAAGGCGGGCGGCTGGAAGCACGACCCGGGCCTCTACTCGGACTACCGCAACTGGTGGTACGACCCCACCCTCGGCGCCTCGCTGTCCTTCGTGGGCGCCAACGAGTGGTCGTGGTTCGCGCTGCACAGCAAGCGGACGACCAACCTGGGCAACGTCTACGACATGGGCATAGGCGACGTGCTCCAGGTGGACTTCGACCGGGACGGGTCGAAGGACCACACCATGATGACCACGTACCGGAGCCGTTACGGGACGCCGTACCTGACGTACCACTCGACCAACACGTACCGGAAGTCGGTGGCGAGCCTCATCGCCTCCTACCCGGACGCGCTGTACTACGCCTACCGCACCTGACGCCTACCGGGCCTGACGTCTCCGTCCCGCCTCGCCTCGCCTCGCCTCGTCTCCGTCCCGGCCTCAGTTCGGGGCCGGGGCGGGGTTGCGGCGGCTTCAGGGTGACGGGGGCGGGGGACGTGGCTGGCGCCATGGCCGTCTCTTGCCCTACGGTGGGAGCGCTCCCAAGATCGTAAGGGTGAAACCGGTACTCCCCCTTCGGGCCGTACAGGGGGCACCCTCTAGGTTGACTGGGTCACTACCTCAGGTGAGGCGGAAACGTTCGATGGGAGGCCGATGGCGGTGAGCGGACGGCAGACCGGCAGGCCCACGCTGGAGGAGGTCGCGGCCCGGGCGGGTGTCGGGCGCGGCACCGTGTCGCGGGTGATCAACGGCTCGCCGCGGGTGAGCGACCGCGCGAAGGAGGCGGTCGGCCAGGCCATCGCCGAGCTCGGGTACGTCCCCAACCGCGCGGCCCGCGCGCTCGCGGGCGCCCGCACGGACGCCATCGCCCTCGTGATCCCGGAGACCGAGGCGCGGCTCTTCGCCGAGCCGTACTTCCTCGACATCATCCGGGGTGTCAGCGCGGAGCTGGCGGACGCGGACATGCAGCTGCTGCTCACGCTGATCCGCTCCAGCAAGGAGCGCCAGCGCTTCGAGCAGTACCTCGCCGCGCAGCGCGTGGACGGCGTCCTGCTGGTCTCCGTCCACGGCGACGACCCGCTGCCGGACCTGGTCCAGGAGCTCGGACTGCCCGCCGTGCTCAACGGCCGCCGCTCCGAGGCGGAGCCGGGCGCGTACGTCGACTCCGACAACGTCGGCGCCGGCCGCTCGGCGGTCGACCACCTCGCCGCGCGGGGCCGCCGCCGGATCGCCACCATCACGGGCCCGCTCGACATGTACGTGGCGCAGTGCCGTCTCGACGGCTACCGCCAGGGCATCGAGGCGGCGGGCCTCCCGGCGGACGACCGGCTCGTGGCCGCGGGCGACTTCACCGAGGAGGGCGGCCGCCGGGCCATGCGCGAGCTGCTGGAACGCTGCCCGGACCTCGACGGCGTCTTCGCCGCGTCGGACGTCATGGCGGCGGGCGCGCGGGGTGTCCTGCGGGACGCGGGCCGCCGCGTGCCGGACGACGTGGCGCTCATCGGCGTCGACGACTCGGCGGTGGCGCGCCTGATGGACCCGGCGCTCACGAGCGTGCGCCAGCCGATCGAGGAGATGGGCCGCCGGATGGCCCGCATCCTCCTCCAGGAGGTCACGGGCACGGCCGCGCAACCGCGTCAGGTGGTGCTGCCGACGGAGCTGGTGGTGCGGGAGTCGACGTAAGCCCGCGTCACCGACGGTGTGCGGCGGACGGGTTACTCCGAGTAGGGCGCAGGCCGGGCACGACTACGACGACCCCTGGGCGGCCGACAACGACCCCGCGTGGAGCAGGACCGAGACGGCGACGGACGCCGAGCGCCGCATCGCGACCGCGGATAGGTGCAAAAGGGCCGCCGACGTTCTCACCAAGGGCTGATCACCTGACGGTAACCCGCCGGGTGTGATCGTCACGCGATACATTCCGCCCACAATCGTTCGGAGTTGATCGTCCGTGGGGGGCATGCGTGCGTGCGCTACTGGTGGCCAAAGGGGCCGCCGTCGTCGGTGCGGGGGGCCTGATCGGCTCCTCGGTGATGTTCGTCATCGGTGCCAGGCAGATGGCCAGGCGCGGCGGGGACTGCACGACGGGCTGCCTGCCCGGCTACGACACGGTGGAGAGCTGGTCCGTCGGCCTGGGCGTCGTCGGGTTCATCGCCGCCCTCGTCGGCATGGTCGTCGCCTCGGTGGCGGAGCCCGGCTTCCGGGCGCGCTGGCTGCCCGTCTTCCTGGTGGCCGGGATCCTGGCCGCGCTGTGGCCCGCCCGGGCCGTGCAGCAGGGGCTGGCCGGGCCGTCGTACGCCGTCGGCTGGCGCGCCGACGAGGACCGGCCCGAGACGACCGAGGGACTCGGGAACTGGCAGGCCGACGGGACCGTCGTACGCGCCCGGGCCGACGGCCTCACCGGCTTCGGCACCCGGGACGGCGCCCTGCGCTGGACGTACACGGCGCCCACGCGCCACCAGGTCTGCGCCATGAGCACCCGAACCGTCGGCGGCGTCGGGCTCCTCGGCCTGGGGAGGCACGACAAGCCGTGCGCCACGGTCGTGGCCGTACGCCTCGACACCGGCAAGGAGGCGTGGCGCGCCGCGATCCGGGCCGACGGATACGCCTTCGCCCGCACGGGCCGCATCGCCCTCGCCGACACCGCCGCCGTCGTCGTCGAGGAGGACGCGGTACGCGGCCTGGCGGCCGACAGCGGGGCCCAGCGCTGGAAGCGGAAGGTCGCCGAGGACTGCGAGGCCCTCGCGGTCGACGCCTCGGCGCGCCGGGCGCTGCTGGTCGAGGAGTGCCGGCCCGAGATCCTGGAGGACGAGGCCACGCACCGGCTCATCGCCCTCGACGCCGCGACCGGCAAGGAGCTGTGGGCGGCGAAGCTGCCCACCGAGACGCGCCTGGAGGCGATGCGGATCCTCTCCACCGAGCCCGCGGTCGTCGAGCTGGACGAGATCGACCCGCGCGGCACCAAGGCCGTCCTCGCCTTCGACGCCGCGGGCCGCGCCGGGGCGAGCATCCCGCTGGAGGGCCCCCTCGGCACGCTGCCCCCGGCGGCCGAGGCGGGCACCCGCCCGGAGCCGGCGCTCTTCACCGCCGACACCCTGATCACGCCCGTGAGCGTGCCGGGCGAGTCGTCGGCGTACTGGGTGGCGGCGTTCCGGCTGCGCGACGGCGAACGCCTGTGGATGCGGCGCATCCACCAGGCCGTGGCCGGCGTGGTGCTGCGTCCCGACGGGCGGCTGGCGGTGCTCGCGAGCGACTCCGACGACGCCAACGTGTGGGTCAAGGACCCGCGCACCGGCGCGGACGTCCACGCGCCGCTGCCCGTGACCGGCAAGAAGCTGCCGCTGAGCACGGACATGGAGCTGCTGGCGGTGCCCGGCGGGTACGTCGTGGCGAACAGGGTGAGCCTGTACGGCAGTCCGCCGTTCTTCCAGATCCGCTGACGGAGGGAGGGGGGCGCCGTGCCCGGCGGAGCTCCCCTCCCGGCAATTGAGCCCCCCGCGCCCAAGCGCGCGCTCGCCTCCCTCGCCGCGTCCGCCGGAGCCTCCCGGTCCCCGGAGCCCGGAGCCCGGAGCCCCCGCCCCCGGAGCCCCGCGCCCCCCGGGCCCGCCGCCCAGCGTCGGACCGCTGTCGAATTTCTTCGACTCTTCCCGCACCTTGACCCCTTCCGCCGCCCTCCCCATAGTGGGAGCGCTCCCACCTGTTCACCGCTTGTGCTCATCCCCGACCCCTCCCCGAGCCGCGAGGAGAAGCCAGCACATGTCACCGGGAACCAGAACCAGGATCAGAGGCAGGACGAAGCCCCGCTTGGCCGCCGCCCTCGTCGCCGCCCTCGCGCTGCCGCTGGGCATGACCGCCGTCGGCGCGCCCAGCCCCGCCGAGGCGGCCCAGGCCGCCGCCGTCCAGTGCACCGTCGACTACAAGGTCGCCAACGACTGGGGCTCCGGCTTCACCGCCGAGGTCACGCTCACCAACCGGGGCACCGCGCCCCTCACCGGATGGACCGTCACCTACGACCAGGCCGGCAACCAGAAGCTCACCAACGGCTGGAACGGCGTCTGGTCGCAGTCCGGCAAGACCGTCACCCTCCGCAACGCCGACTGGAACAGGACCGTCGCCGCGGGCGCGGCCGTCACCGCCGGCGGGCAGTTCACCTACACCGGCGCCAACACCGCCCCCGCCGCCTTCGCCGTCAACGGCGAGCCCTGCGCCGGGGCGCACAAGCCACCCGTCGCCGTGCTGACCAGCCCGGCCCCAGGTGCGGTCTTCACGGCGGGCGACCCCGTCCCGATGGCCGCCACCGCCGCGGCCGCCGACGGGGCGACTGTCACCAAGGTGGAGTTCTACCGCGATACCACCCTCCTCGGTACGGACACCACCGCGCCGTTCACCCACAGCGCGACCGGCCTCGCCGCCGGCTCCCACTCGCTCTACGCCAAGGCGTACGACAACCAGGGCGCCTCCGCCGAGTCCGCGCCCGTCGGCATCACCGTCGCCGCCGGTGCCGCGCTCGTGGCGAGCCCCGCCCAGCTCGGCGTACGCCAGGGCACCAGTGGCACGTTCGACCTGAAGCTCTCCACCCAGCCGTCCGCGAACGTCACGGTGACCGTCGCCCGCACCTCCGGCAACACGGGCCTCACCGCCGCGCCCGCCACTCTCACCTTCACCCCGGCGAACTGGAACACCGCCCAGAAGGTGACCGTCACCGCCGCGTCCACCGGCACCGGCTCGGCCGTCTTCACGGCCACCGCACCCGGCCACACCAAGGCCGAGGTCACCGCCACGCAGCTGGCCGCCGACTCGACGTACGACGCCCGCTTCCTCGACCTGCACGCTCGGATCACCAACCCGGCCAACGGCTACTTCTCGCCGGAGGGCATCCCGTACCACTCGGTCGAGACGCTCATCGTCGAGGCGCCGGACCACGGCCACGAGACGACGTCGGAGGCGTACAGCTATCTGATCTGGCTCCAGGCCATGTACGGGAAGATCACCGGCGACTGGACCAAGTTCAACAGCGCGTGGGACACCATGGAGAAGTTCATGATCCCCACCCGCGCCGACCAGCCGACGAACTCCTTCTACAACGCCTCCAAGCCGGCCACGTACGCCCCCGAGCACGACTCGCCGACCCAGTACCCGTCCCGGCTCGACTCCGGCGTGTCCACCGGCGCCGACCCCATCGCGGGCGAGCTGAAGAGCGCGTACGGCACCGACGAGATCTACGGCATGCACTGGATCCAGGACGTCGACAACGTCTACGGCTTCGGCAACGAGCCGGGCAAGTGCTCCGCCGGACCGACGGCCACCGGCCCGTCGTACATCAACACCTTCCAGCGCGGCCCCCAGGAGTCCGTCTGGGAGACCGTCACCCACCCCACCTGCGACAACTTCACCTACGGCGGACGCAACGGCTTCCTCGACCTGTTCACCGGTGACGCCTCCTACGCCAAGCAGTGGAAGTTCACCAACGCCCCCGACGCCGACGCCCGCGCCGTCCAGGCCGCCTACTGGGCCGACATCTGGGCCAAGCAGCAGGGCAAGGGCGCGCAGGTCACGGCGACCGTCGCCAAGGCCGCCAAGATGGGCGACTACCTGCGGTACGCCCTGTTCGACAAGTACTTCAAGAAGTCGGGCAACTGCGTCGGCCCCACCACCTGCCCCGCCGGCACCGGCAAGAACAGCGCGCACTACCTGCTGAGCTGGTACTACGCCTGGGGCGGCGCCACCGACACCAGCGCCGGCTGGGCCTGGCGCATCGGCTCCAGCCACGCCCACGGCGGCTACCAGAACCCGCTCGCGGCGTACGCGCTCAGCGAGTACGCGCCGCTGAAGCCCAAGTCGGCCACCGGCGTGCAGGACTGGGCGACCAGCCTCGACCGGCAGGTGGAGTTCTACAAGTGGCTCCAGTCCTCCGAGGGCGCCATCGCGGGCGGCGCCACCAACAGCTGGCAGGGCCGCTACGCCACCCCGCCGGCCGGCACCTCCACCTTCTACGGCCTGTACTACGACGAGAAGCCCGTCTACCACGACCCGCCGTCCAACCAGTGGTTCGGCTTCCAGGCGTGGTCCATGGAGCGGGTCGCCGAGTACTACCACCAGAACGGTGACGCCCTCGCCAAGAGCGTCCTCGACAAGTGGGTCGACTGGGCCATCTCCAAGACCACCATCAACCCCGACGGCACCTTCCGCATCCCGTCCACGCTCCAGTGGTCCGGCCAGCCCGACACCTGGAACCCGTCCGCGCCCGGCGCGAACACCGGGCTGCACGTCACCGTCGCCGACTACACCAACGACGTCGGCGTGGCCGCCGCGTACGCCAAGACCCTGACGTACTACGCCGCCAAGTCCGGCGACGCCGACGCCAAGCGGGTCGCCAAGGCGCTCCTCGACGGCATGTGGGACCACCACCAGGACCCGCTGGGCATCGCCGTCCCGGAGACCCGCGCCGACTACAACCGCTTCGACGACCCGGTCCACGTGCCGAGCACCTGGACCGGCGTGATGCCGAACGGCGACCCGGTCAACTCGTCCTCCACCTTCGCCTCGATCCGCTCCTTCTACGAGGACGACCCGGCCTGGTCGAAGGTCGAGGCCTATCTGAAGGGCGGCGCCGCGCCGGTCTTCACGTACCACCGCTTCTGGGCCCAGGCGGACATCGCCCTGGCCATGGGTTCGTACGCGGAGCTCCTCGAATAGCCCCGCGTGGCTCCGCGTACGTACGCACTACCGGGCCGGCCGCGCTGTCCGCGGCCGGCCCGGCTCGTCCCCCACCGAGAGGAAGCACCGTGCGCAGAACACGACATCTGCTCCTCGGGCTGGCGCTCGCCGCCGGCCTGTTGACCGCCGCGCCACCCGCGACGGCGGGCGAACCGGCCGTGAAACCACAAGCCGCCGAGGCGTACACCTGGAAGAACGTCCGCGTCGACGGCGGCGGCTTCGTCCCCGGCATCGTCTTCAACCGCACCGAGAAGAACCTCGCCTACGCCCGCACCGACATCGGCGGCGCCTACCGCTGGCAGCAGTCGACCAAGACGTGGACCCCGCTGCTCGACCACATCGGCTGGGACGACTGGGGCCACACCGGCGTCGTCAGCCTCGCCACCGACTCCGTCGACCCCAACCGCGTGTACGCCGCCGTCGGCACGTACACCAACAGCTGGGACCCCGGCAACGGCGCCGTCCTGCGCTCCACCGACCGCGGCGCCACCTGGCGCAAGGCCGACCTGCCCTTCAAGCTCGGCGGCAACATGCCCGGGCGCGGCATGGGTGAACGCCTCGCGATCGACCCGCACCGCAACAGCGTGCTGTACCTGGGCGCGCCCAGCGGCAAGGGCCTGTGGCGCTCCACCGACTCCGGCGCCACCTGGTCGCAGGTCACCGCCTTCCCCAACCCGGGCAACTACGCCCAGGACCCCTCCGACACCAGCGGTTACGCCTCCGACAACCAGGGCATCGTCTGGGTCACCTTCGACGAGACGACCGGCACCTCCGGCACCGCCACCAAGACCATCTACGTCGGCGTCGCCGACAAGGAGAACGCCGTCTACCGCTCCACGGACGCCGGTGCCACCTGGACCCGGCTGCCCGGCCAGCCCACCGGCCTCCTCGCCCACAAGGGCGTTCTCGACACGGCCAACGGCCACCTCTACCTCGCGTACAGCGACACGGGCGGCCCGTACGACGGCTCCAAGGGCGCGGTGTGGCGGTACGACACCAAGGCGGGAACCTCCGGCGCCTGGAAGGACATCACCCCCGCCGCCGACGCGTACTACGGCTTCAGCGGCCTGTCCGTCGACCGGCAGAAGCCCGGCACCGTCATGGTGAGCGGCTACAGCTCCTGGTGGCCCGACACGCAGATCTTCCGCACCACCGACAGCGGCGCGAGCTGGACGCGGGCGTGGGACTTCACCTCGTACCCCGACCGCTCCAACCGCTACACCATGGACGTCTCCTCGTCCCCGTGGCTGACCTGGGGCGCCCACCCCGCGCCGCCCGAGCAGACCCCGAAGCTCGGCTGGATGACGGAGGCCCTCGAGATCGACCCCTTCGACTCCCAGCGGATGATGTACGGCACCGGCGCCACGATCTACGGCACCGAGAACCTCGGCCAGTGGGACAGCGGCGGCAAGATCACCATCAAGCCGATGGTGCAGGGCCTGGAGGAGACCGCCGTCCTGGACCTCGCATCCCCGCCCTCCGGCGCGCCCCTCATCAGCGCCCTCGGCGACATCGGCGGCTTCCGCCACACGGACCTGACCAAGGTGCCGTCGATGATGTTCACCTCGCCGAACTTCACCTCCACCACGAGCGTCGACTACGCCGAGACCAAGCCCGACGTCGTCGTACGCGCCGGGAACCTCGACAGCGGTCCGCGCGTCGCTTTCTCCACCGATAACGGCGCCAACTGGTTCCCCGGCACCGAGCCCTCGGGCGTCACCGGCGGCGGCACGGTCGCGGCGGCCGCGGACGGCAGCCGCTTCGTGTGGAGCCCGGACGGCGCGGGCGTCCACACCGCCTCCGGCTTCGGCACCTCGTGGACGGCCTCCCGGGGCATCCCGGCGGGCGCGGTGGTCGAGTCCGATCGCGTAGACGCCAAGAAGTTCTACGGCTTCAAGGGCGGGGTCTTCTACGTCAGTACGGACGGCGGCGCCACCTTCACCGCCTCCAAGGCCACCGGCCTGCCGGCCGAGGGCAACGTCCGCTTCAAGGCAGTCTCCGGCCGCGGCGGCGACATCTGGCTCGCGGGCGGCGACCCGGACGGCGCCTACGGCCTGTGGCACTCCACCGACTCCGGCGCCACCTTCACCAAGGTCCAGGGCGTCGACCAGGCCGACACCATCGGCTTCGGCAAGGCCGCCCCCGGCGCCTCCTACCCGGCGCTCTACTCCAGCGCCAAGGTCGGCGGCGTACGCGGCATCTTCCGCTCCACGGACGCGGGCGCGAGCTGGGTGCGGATCAACGACGACGCCCACCAGTGGGGCTGGACCGGCGCCGCCATCACCGGCGACCCGCGCGTCTACGGCCGGGTGTACGTGTCGACCAACGGCCGCGGCATCGTCTACGGCGACACGGCGGGCGGCGACACCGGGCCCGGGCCCGGGCCCGGCCCGACGGACCCGCCCCCCGCCGAGGGGCCGTGCGCGGCCACGTACAAGATCACCAACCAGTGGCAGGGCGGCTTCCAGGCCGAGGTGACCCTCAAGAACACGGGCGCGGCGGCGTGGAGTTCCTGGTCGGCGGGGTGGACCTTCCCCGGCGACCAGCGGATCACCCAGATGTGGAACGCCACCCACACCCAGACCGGCGCCGCCGTCACGGCGAGGAACACCACCTGGAACGGCCGCGTCCAGGCGGGCGGTTCGACCACCTTCGGCCTCACCGGCTCGTGGTCGGGGACGAACGCGCCCCCGACCACGGTCACCTGTACGCCTACGGTGTAGTGATCGCGGGCCGGGGTGCGGTCCGCATCCCGGCCCCGATGGGGAAGCTCGGGTGCGGCGGCTGGTTGTAGGCGGTGTTCTGCCAGGCCAGCGCCGTCCGGTACATGGTGTCGTGCAGCAGGGTCGTGATTCTCGTCCCCGTCTCGTACGGGGACGAGTAGATCCGCAGCGCCCGGTTGTCCGCCGTGCGCCACACGACCTCCTCGCGCCAGTCGCCGAGGATGTCACCGGAGAGGGCCGGGGTGGCCTTGGTGCCGTTGTTCGACGCCACGGACGCCCCGGTCAGCAGCCGGGTCTCGCCGTCCGTGCCGTACTTGTCGATACGCGTGCCGTCCAGCAGCTCGCGGCTGAGGTCGCCGTCCCACCAGGTGACGAAGTTGACGCTGGACGGTTCGCGGCCGACGGACGCCCCGGTCGGCGACCTCAGCGTGGTGTCGGTCGCCGACCACGACTCGGCGCCGGGGGAGCCGGGGTGGATGTCGGCGGAGACGCCACGGCCGTTGTCGCCGCCCGCGGCCGTCTGCCACAGCAGCTGCCCGGTGCGGGCGT
Source organism: Streptomyces sp. NPDC003036 (assembly GCF_040611175.1). NCBI lineage: Bacteria > Bacillati > Actinomycetota > Actinomycetes > Kitasatosporales > Streptomycetaceae > Streptomyces > Streptomyces sp. NPDC003036. Next base: position 70,049 of record NZ_JBEXNO010000003.1, read on the forward strand.
CGGCCATCCAGGAGCCCGGCTTGGAGCCGTCCTCGGACACCTTGAAGTACTCCAGCCCGGCACGGGCGGGGTCGAGGTCCCCGACGTGCCCGGCGTCCCCGTGCCCGAGGCGCGTCGTCCACAGCCCGCCGCCGTTGTCGTCGACGGTCATCGCCCCGTAGACGATCTCGTCCCGCCCGTCGCCGTCCACGTCCGCCACCGACAGGCTGTGGTTGCCCTGCCCGTCGTACCCCTTGCCGGCGTTGGTGGACGCGCTGGAGTCGAAGGTCCAGCGCCGCGTGAACCGCCCGTCGCGCCAGTCCCAGGCGGCGACGACGGTCCGCGTGTAGTAGCCGCGCGCCATGACGAGCGAGGGCCGTACGCCGTCGAGGTACGCGGTCCCGGCGAGGAACCGGTCGACGCGGTTGCCGTAGCCGTCGCCCCAGGAGGAGACCGTGCCCCGCGCGGGCACGTAGTCGGTGGTGCCGAGGGCCGCGCCCGTACGCCCGTCGAACATGGTCAGGTACTCGGGCCCGGCGAGCACGTACCCGCCGCTGTTGCGGTGGTCGGCGCTCGCGCTCCCGATGGCCCTCCCGGCCCCGTCCACGGTCCCGTCGGCGGTCTTGGCGGCGACCTCGGCGCGCCCGTCGCCGTCGTAGTCGTACACCTGGAACTGCGTGTAGTGCGCCCCGGAACGGATGTTGCGCCCGAGGTCGATCCGCCACAGCCGGGTGCCGTCCAGCCTGATGCCGTCGAGGACGGTGGTGCCGGTGTAGCCGGACTGGGAGTTGTCCTTGGCGTTGGTGGGCTGCCACTTCAGGACGAAGTCGAGCGCGCCGTCCCCGTCGAGGTCGCCGACGGACGCGTCGTTCGCCTCGTACGTGTACGCCACGCCGTCGGGTGTCGTCCCGCCCTGCGGCGGGGTGAGCGGCACGTCCTTGTACCCGGCGCGGAACTGCACGGCGTGCGGCGAGTCGCCCTGCTCGACGCCGCCGACGACCGCGCGGACGGTGTAGTCGGCGTGGCTGGGGGCGCCGGAGTGGAAGTAGGTGGTGGCCTTGGTGATCGGGTCGGCGTTCACCTTCGTACCGGCTCGGTACACGTTGAACGCCACGCCGTCCGGGTCGGTCCCGAGCCAGCGCCAGCTGACGAGGTTCCCGGTCCCGGTGTGGACGCTGACGAGCCCCCGGTCGAGCCGCTCCACCTGCCGCGCGGCGGCGGCGGTTTCGCCGGCGCGGGCGGGAGGGCCGAGCAGGGCGCAGGCCGCGGCGGCGGCCATGAGGGGAACTCCGAGGGCGGATCTGAGGTGGTACACGCTTCCTCCTGTGGGGGAGAGGGCCGTGTTACGTACCTCACAGTCGCCGCGGAGGGGCGGGAAGTTGCCCGGACCGGCCGGTGGTCAGCGGCGGCGCGCGTAGTCCAGGTCGTCCCGGGCGCTGGGCAGGTCCGTGTGCCCCTGCGACCAGTGGTTGACCCACCCGCACGCGCCGCACGCGTAACGTCCCGTCAAGCCCGCGATCCGGGTGCCGCACCGCTCGCAGTCGGTCTCGGTGATCTCGGGCATGGGCCCGCTGGGCTGCCGCCGGTCAGCGGCGCGACGGATGGTCATGCCCGCAGGCTACCGGCGCGGGCTGGGCGGGTCCGCCCGCACGTAACGCGGGGCCTCGTCGTCCGGGGTCTCCGGGCTCCCGAAGTGGAACGGCACCGCGAGGTGGGCGGCCAGTTCCCGGCCGGCCCGGTCGGCGGCCACGGCCGACGGGTGGCGCCCGCCGACGTCCTCGCCCCCGAGGTACCGCACGGCGGTGCCCCGGTAGACGGTGGCGAGCGGGTACTCGCCCGCGGGATCGGCGGTGACGGCCAACAGGTCCACGAACCAGTCGTGGACGGTGTCGCCGTCCCACACGGCCTCGACCGCCACCACCTGGCCGGGCGCCCCGGCGGCGAGGGCGGCCAGGGACTCCAGGTCGAGCGGGCTGTCGGGCGTGCGGGCGACCCGGTCGCCGTGGTGCAGGTAGCGGTCGTGGACCACGAGCTGGGCCTCGTGGAGCCCCACCCCGCGGGCGCGGCCGGCCTCGAAGACGACGCGGACGGCCCGCAGGCGGGCGTCCTGGAGGACGTAGCCGTCGACCTGTTCCCGGATGCCGGCCGGGAGCAGGTCCCACCATGTATGGGTCACTTGTCGAGCTTCCACTGCCCGGTCTGGTCGGCGAAGCCCGAGTTCATCGCGAACTGCACCGTGGCGAGCTTCGACGCCTTGGGCACCTCGAACACGACCCAGCCGAGCACCTTCTCGCCGGGCGGCACATTGGCACCGGACGTCATCGACGGCCCGGCGGTGATGTCGGCGAGCGTGGTGCCGAACCGCTGCCCGTCGGCGTCCGCGACCTGCGCGCCGTTCCCCGGGCTGTCCGCGTAGACCTTGGTCCCGGTGTTGACCAACTCGAACTGGGCGCCCACCCACCGGCTGCCGTCCTCGGGGGCGAAGAACTCGTCCTTCGACTTCGCCGGGTCCTCGATCTTCTTGAGGGTCACGGCGAGCTGCTCGCCGTCCTCCATGCCCTTGAGGGTGACCGTGTCACCGACCTTCGCGACGCTCGGCTTCTCGGCCTTCGGCTTCTCCGCCGCCGCCGCGCTCTCCCCGCCCGAATCGGCGGACGCCTTGACCTCCGGCGCACTGCCGCCGTACTGCGGGCCGCCGCAGGCGGTGAGGACGCCCAGGCAGACGAGGGCGGTCAGGGTGATGGTGGTGGTGCGGCGCATGGTCCCCCCAGGCGTTGTTCGTGATCAGAGACACATCATGCGCTGTGTGGAGCGGATGTGGAGCCGTCGCGACCGTTTCGTGACGATGCCGATCGACTGCGTCAGGCGCAGCGGCCGAGCGCGACTACCCGCGCGTCGAAGATCCAGAAATCCTCCGCAGGCAGGCGCAGCTCGTCGGCCTTCGACCGGGTGAGAATGCGGATGTCCTCACCCGCCGCCGTGTTCCGGCGGGCGTTGTCGAGGAGGTAGCGCTGCCCGGCCGTGGGCGGCTCATCGAGGATCCGCACCCGCTCGAACCGCTTCCCGAGCGCTACCTGTTCACGCCGCTCTCGGCACCAGAGGTCGTCCAGGTCCCACTGCACAGGCCGACCGGCGGCGAACTGGGCGTAGGTCTCGGTGGCTTCATCAGAGGCGCAGCGGCGGCGCGTCTCCAGCCTCCAGACCGAGTGGCGGAGGCTGGTGAACACGCCGTCGAACTCCTCGAGGCCGATCATTTGCTGCACGCGCATGGGCTCCGCCCTGAACCGCGTAGGCCCCGGACGGCGTCTCGTGCAGCGTTGGGCAGCCGTTGTTCCCTGAGTTGGTGCCGACCTTGCGCAGTCGCCTGGCCATGGGTCCCCCTTTAGGTCGGGTGCGTGCGGCGCACCGTAGCGGCAGGAGCTGGCCGCGACAGAGCGCCGAACGCGCGAAGGCGCCCCTCCCGCTCGAAGGCGAGGCTGCGTTCGTTCCGGCCGGTGGCCGCCGCAGGGCGACCCCGCGGGCGCCGACGTAGAGGATCTCTTCCGGCCGGTACGGGACCGCTTCCGCGTCTCGGACGAAGAATTCCGGGTCGGGCTTTCCGGCGCCCCAGTCGTCCGAGGTGCTGATCGGTTCCACGTCGCCAGTGAGAAGCTGTCGCAGGATGCCGGCTGTCCGTACGGTCTGGTTGCCCGCGATACCGAGCCACAGCCCGTCGGCGCGAAGCTGGGCCGGCGGGGGCCCACGCGCCGTACTCCCGGAAGTGTGAGGTGGGTCACACGCCGCTCGGCTTACCTCGCGAGCGGCGACGACATGACGAAGGGCTGACCTGTTTCCACAGGTCAGCCCTTGATCAATCAGGGTGAGTAACGGGACTCGAACCCGCGACATCCTGGACCACAACCAGGTGCTCTACCAGCTGAGCTATACCCACCACGACCGGTCTTTTTCCCGACCGGCCGAGAAAAAGTGTACAGGGTCCGAGAGGGTGCTCGCTCCCGCCTTTCGGGTGGCGGGTCGGCGGGGGTGTCAGGCGGCCGGTTCCGCCGGGAGGACGTGGCGGGAGGCGATCGCGCGGGCGGTCTCGGAGTCCGGGCCGGGCTGGGGGACGAAGATCGCCTCGCGGTAGTAGCGGAGCTCGGCGATGGACTCGCGGATGTCGGCGAGCGCACGGTGGTTGCCGCTCTTCTCCGGACTGTTGAAGTACGCCCTCGGGTACCAGCGGCGGGCCAGCTCCTTGACCGAGGAGACATCGACGATCCGGTAGTGGAGGTAGTCCTCCAGCGTCGGCATGTCGCGCAGCAGGAAGCCGCGGTCCGTGGAGACGGAGTTGCCGCACAGGGGCGCCTTGCCGGGCTCCTTCACGTACTCGCGTACGTACGCCAGGACCTGCTCCTCGGCGTCGGCGAGGGTCGTGCCCGCGGCCAGCTCGTCGAGGAGGCCGGAGGCCGTGTGCATCTGGCGCACCACCTCGGGCATGGTCTCCAGCGCGGCGTCCGGCGGGCGGATCACGATGTCCACGCCGTCGCCGAGTACGTTCAGTTCCGAGTCGGTGACCAGTGCGGCCACCTCGATGAGTGCGTCGTCCGTCAGCGAGAGCCCGGTCATCTCGCAGTCGATCCACACCATGCGGTCGTTCATGCGTCCTACCTTAGATGGGCCGCGCCGGAGGGGGTGTGGTCGTGCACCCCCTCCGCCGCGGCCCATCGTCACGGTGCGCTGCGCTGGCCCGGCAGGGCCACGTGCGGTCTGCCCGGCTCCCCGGGGCCTCCCGGGGCCCGTCTGGCGCCCGGCAGGACCGCCTCCACGACCGCCGTCGGCGGCGGGGAGGAGGAGGTCGTGTCGCCCTGCGGCCGCCGGGCCCGGTAGGCGGCCCGGTACGCGGCCGGCGACGAGCCCAGCTGGCGGCGGAAATGGCCGCGCAGGGCCACCGGCGAGCGGAAGCCGCAGCGGCCCGCCACCTCGTCGACCGAGTAGTCGGAGGTCTCCAGCAGCCGCTGCGCCTGGAGCACCCGCTGGGTGATCAGCCACTGCAGCGGCGCCGAGCCCGTCAGCGAACGGAAGCGCCGGTCGAAGGTCCGCCGGCTCATGTACGCCCGGGCGGCCAGCGTCTCCACGTCGAACTGCTCATGGAGGTGCTCCAGCGCCCACGCGACCACTTCGGCCAGCGGGTCCGAGCCGATCTCCTCGGGCAGCGAGCGGTCCAGGTACCGTTCCTGGCCGCCGGTGCGCCGCGGTGGCACCACCAGCCGCCGGGCCAGCGCCCCGGCCGCCTCGGCCCCGTGGTCCGTCCGCACGATGTGCAGACAGAGATCGATTCCGGCCGCCGTCCCGGCGGACGTCAGTACGTCGCCGTCGTCGACGAAGAGCTCCCGCGGGTCCACGTGGACCGACGGGTAGCGCTTGGCGAGCGTCGGCGCGTACATCCAGTGCGTGGTCGCCGGGCGGCCGTCGAGTAAACCGGCCGCCGCGAGCACGAAGGCACCGGTGCACAGCCCGACGATGCGGGCGCCTTCCTCGTGCGCGCGGCGCAGCGCGTCGAGCGCCTCGGGCGGTGGCGGCGATGTGATCGACCGCCACGCCGGTACGACGACGGTGCCGGCCCTGCTGATGGCCTCCAGGCCATACGGTGCGGAGAGTTCCAGCCCCCCTGTGGTCCGCAGGGGTCCTTCCTCGCCCGCACAGACCAGCAGCCTGTAGCGGGGCACTCCGGCGTCCTGGCGGTCAATCCCGAACACGGAGAGAGGAATGGAACTCTCGAAGATGGGGCCGCCGCTGAACAGCAGCACCGCGACGACCTCGCGACGACGGCGTCCGGACAGTTTGCGTCCGTTCTCCGGTGCGGCGGAGTCCTGGCTCATGACGCTAAGCCCCCCTCGGTGTTCGCGTCTCCTAGGTCCTGTCGCTCCTGCACGTTTCCCCTCGGTTTTGCACGAGTCCCCAGTCTTCGATACTCATGATCGAATCTACTGTGTCCCGTGGCGCCGGCGTGACAAGTTCCGCATCCGGGACTATGTCGACAAGGCAACTTGGCGCGAAGCATTCGATCACGAAGGTTTCCACTCGCGGGGCCCGCAGGGAAGTGCGCCTCGCGTGCATGGCCCATCCGCATAGGGTTCCCGCGACCCCGGCGAGGCTTTTTTCCCTGGTGACAAGGGGGTTGGCAGGCCATTTTGGCAAGGACTCGCCACCTCCCTGAAGTTGGCTGAAAACGTACGGGCGCAGGTGTGCGAAACCCTCAGTCCGCGGGCGTACACCGTCCCCCGCGACGGCCGCCCCGGTGCGCCCCCGCGCCCGCACGCGTACCGGTGCGCGTCCCCGTACGCGAGTGACGGCCCCGGTACGGCGCGTACGGCTCCGCGGGCGCCCGGGCGGCCAGCCGCTCCGAGCGGCGCAGCAGCGCCCGGCAGGCGGCGGTCACCGCCGTGAGGCCGAGCGCGGTCGTGACCGCGCCGCCGGGGGAGGTCCCGCCGGCGACGAGCACCACGGGGACCAGGGCGCAGCTGAAGGCGGCCCAGCGCACCACCTCGCTCGCCGACTCGGAGGCTCCGGAGGGGGTCGTTCCGGAGGCGGTCGTGGGGCCGGGCGGGGGGACGGGCACGAGGGACTCCCTGGGCGGGTCGGCGGTCCGGACGTGTGGCCAAACGACAGGGCGGTGCTCCGGTCACCCACGCCGCGCACGTGTCCGGCAGGTCACTCGGCCGTCACGGACCGTGTCCGAAGGGCGTCTGTACGACACAACCGGCATTGCCAACCCGGGCGGGCTCGGGCATGCTCCCTGGAACGCCTGTGAGCGCCGTGGGCAGGGCGGCGGGCACTGGGCAGGGCAGGAGTGTCGCCGTACCCTTGGGGGTATGGGGTTGGGAAGATGATTCCCGGACACGCCGCCAACCGTTGTTCCCCCGTCCCTTCTCACGAGGACTGTCTTCGCCGAGACTCCGATGGCCGGTCACGAATTCCCTGAACCCGCGGACCGCAGGCAGGTCGCCGACTCCACGGTCGACCCCCTCGCGGTGGACCAGACGCGCCACGCCTGCGACCCCGCCTTCCTCCACGGCGTCGTCGTCGGCTTCGACGGCTCGACCTCCAGCGAGCGCGCCCTGGCGTACGCCATCGGCATGGCCCGGCGGTCCGGTTCCGGCCTGATCATCGTGCACGTGGCCAACCGGCTGCCCACCACCGTCTGGGCGGGCTGCGAGCCGCCCGTCTTCGTCGACGTACCGGACCACCGCACCGAGGTGCTCGGCCTGGAGCTGGCGTGCGCCGACTACCTCGCCGAGGTGCCGTGGATCCTGGTCGAGCGCGGCGGTGACATCTGTCACGAGCTGGAGGAGGTCGGCCGGGAGTACTCCGCCGACGCGATCGTGGTCGGCTCGACGCACGGCATCGTCGGGCGGATCTTCGGCTCGGTGGCCGGACGGCTGGCGCGGCGCGCGCAGCGGCCGGTTGTCGTCATCCCGTAACCGCCGCCTATCCTGGCGCAGGCCCTCGTAGCCGGGTCGTGATCCGGCCGTTGCCCCGGCGTTATCGCTGGTGAGGCTCCGTCAACTTCCCTCCGTACCGGTGGAATTCAGCCGCCCCCACAGGTGGATTGCGCGCTTGTGAAGGGTATATCCAGGTGGCTGGGATCCAGTGCTCGGCACATACACGAAGGGAGCCCGCCGTGGACAACGACGTCTCTGCGGGGAGCACCACCACCTCCACTCTCGGCCATCTCGCGCTCGGACTGACCCTGTTGGCCTTCGGCCTCGGCAACACCGGTGTGATCGACCACGTCGCGGCGGCCGACACCGCCGCGCTCGCCACCTGGGTCGGTGGAGTCGCCCTGTTCACGACCGGCCTGCTGGCGCTGCGCGCGGGCAACGGCGGCGAGGGCACGGCCTTCGCCGGGCTCGGCGCCTTCTGGTTCACCTGGGGCACCGCCGTCGGCGGCGGGGCCTCGGCCGAGGCCTCGGGCCTGTTCCTGCTGGTGTGGTCGCTCCTGGCGCTCACGCTGACCGCCTCGGCGAGGGGCACCGGCCTGATGGGGCAGGGCGTGTACGGCCTGCTGTTCCTGTCGCTGCTCTCGTCCGGCGTCGGCGCCTTCGCGGAGGCGGGCGTCCTGACCAAGGCCGGCGGCTGGGCCGCCGCGCTGGCGGGCCTGGCGGCCTGGTACGGCGCGACGGCGACGGTCGCCAAGTGGCCCACGCTGCCGAGCAGGTCCGCGGGCCGGAGCCCGGGTGTGACGGCCACGGGCTGAGACACGGCCACGGAGGCCGGTGCGCGGGCGGCACCGGCCGTACGAAAAGGGCGACCCCCGGCGCGTTGGTGGCACGCGCCGGGGGTCGCCCGCTGTCCGGTGTCGGACTTACTCCACGGTGACCGACTTCGCCAGGTTGCGCGGCTTGTCGATGTCCCGGCCCAGGGCCAGGGCCGTGTGGTACGCGAAGAGCTGGAGCGGGATGCCCATGAGGATCGGGTCCAGCTCGTCCTCGTTCTTCGGGACGACGATCGTGTGGTCGGCCTTCTCCTGCTCGGCGTGCGCCACGGCGAGGATCTTGCCGCTGCGGGCCTTGATCTCCTCCATCGCGGCGCGGTTCTTCTCCAGCAGCGAGTCGTTCGGGACGATCGCGACCGTCGGCATCGCGGGCTCGATGAGCGCCAGCGGGCCGTGCTTGAGCTCGGAGGCCGGGTAGGCCTCGGCGTGGATGTAGGAGATCTCCTTGAGCTTCAGGGAGGCCTCCAGGGCGACCGGGTAACCCCGGACGCGGCCGATGAACATCATCGACTTGGCGTTCGCGTAGTCGGCGGCCAGCTTCTTGATGTCGTCCTCGAGGGTGAGGATCTCCTGGATCTGCTCGGGCAGCTTGCGCAGGCCCTCGATGATCCGCTTGCCGTCGGCGACCGACAGGTCGCGGATGCGGCCGAGGTGCAGGGCGAGCAGCGCGAAGGCGACGACCGTGTTGGTGAAGCACTTGGTGGAGACCACGCAGACCTCCGGGCCGGCGTGCACGTACACGCCGCCGTCGGCCTCGCGGGCGATCGCGGAGCCCACGACGTTGACGACGCCCAGGACGCGGGCTCCCTTGCGCTTGAGCTCCTGGACCGCGGCGAGCACGTCGTACGTCTCGCCGGACTGGGAGACGGCGATGTACAGGGTGTCGGGGTCGACGACCGGGTTGCGGTAGCGGAACTCGGAGGCCGGCTCGGAGTCGGCCGGGATGCGGGCCAGGCCCTCGATCAGCGAGGCGCCGATCATGCCCGCGTGGTACGAGGTGCCGCAGCCGAGGATCTTCACGCGGCGGATGCCGCGGGCCTCGCGGGCGTCGAGGTTCAGGCCGCCCAGGTGGACGGTGGAGAACTTGTCGTCGATGCGGCCGCGCAGGACGCGGTCCACCGCGTCGGCCTGCTCCGAGATCTCCTTGTGCATGTACGTGTCGTGGCCGCCCATGTCGTACGAGGCGGCCTCCCACTCCACGGTCTCGGGCGTGGCGGTGGTCAGCGTGCCCGAGGTGGTGTACGTGCGGAACTCGTCGGCCTTCAGGGTGGCCATCTCGCCGTCGTCCAGGGTGACGATCTGCCGGGTGTGGGCGATCAGCGCGGCGATGTCGGAGGCGACGAGCATCTCCTTCTCGCCGATGCCGAGGACGACCGGGGAGCCGTTGCGGGCGACGACGATGCGGTCGTTGAAGTCGGCGTGCATGACGGCGATGCCGTACGTGCCCTCGACGACCTTGAGCGCCTCGCGGACCTTCTCCTCCAGCGTGTCCGCCTGGGAGCGGGCGATCAGGTGGGTGAGGACCTCGGTGTCGGTCTCGGAGGCGAAGACCACGCCGTCGGCCTCGAGCTTGGCGCGCAGCTCGGCGGCGTTGTCGACGATGCCGTTGTGGACGACCGCGACCTTGTTCTCGGGGTCCATGTGCGGGTGCGAGTTGATGTCGCTCGGGGCGCCGTGCGTGGCCCAGCGGGTGTGGGCGATGCCGGTGGTGCCGGTGAAGCGCTTGGGGACGCGGGCTTCCAGGTCGCGGACCCGGCCCTTGGCCTTGACCATCTTCAGGCCGGGGGTCTTCGGGCTGGTGATGACCATGCCCGCGGAGTCGTACCCCCGGTACTCCAGCCGCGCCAGGCCCTCCAGCAGCAGCGGAGCCACATCGCGCTTACCGATATAACCGACAATTCCGCACATAAAGTTCTGCCCCTCCGAGTGATTGCGGGTGTGCCCGGCTCTGGATCAGCCGTAGACGATGCGGCGCAGCTGCCGGAGCGAGAGTTCCGGCGGCGCCACGGCGCGGTGCGGCAGCTCGGCCGCGATGCGCTCGAAGATCGCGGAGTTCACTTCGCCGCCGGACTGCAGTTCGCGGTGGCGGCGGCGGACGAACTCCTCGGTCGTCTCGTCGAAGTACGCCAGCACGTCGAGCACCACCCGGGCGGCCTCACCGCGCTGGAGCGCGGTGCTGCGGACCAGGTGGTCGATGAGGTCGTCATGCGACGGGCGGCGTTCGAGCACCCGTAGATACTGAGGGTTAAGAGGGTGCCTTCGCAAGATTCCTGCCCGATATCGGGCAGGAGCTTCATGATCGACGGTTCCGGCACCCCCTAGAGCTGGCGCAGTACCGCCTGCTTGGCCGTGGCGAACTCCTCGTCCGTCAGGATCCCCGCCTGGTGGAGTTCCCCGAGCTCGCGCAGCCGGCGCAGCAGTACGTCGTGGTCGGCCGGCGCGGGCACCGGCGCCGGTGCGACAGCGGGTACCCGGTCCTCCGGCGGCTCGACGCCCCGGGCCGCGTTCGGGTGCGGCAGGCGGGCCACGACGGCGGCTCCGACCAGCGCCATCAGGGGGTCCTTGCGGAAGCCCCACAGCTCGACGGCGTGCGGATCGTACTTGGGCGCCGGGGGCGCGGCCGCCGTCGAGCCCGTCCGGAAGCGGAGGTAGCCGTTCTCCAGGCCGATGGACGGCAGCCACTCGACCGCCTCCACCTCGGTCAGCGCGATGGTGCGGGCCCCGCCGGAGGACTTCGAGTCCTCCGTCTTCCAGTTCCACTCCAGGCGGATGCGCTCGCCGTCGAAGGTGGCGGTGCCGTCGCCCGCGCCGACGGTGAGGGGGAGGGCCGGGCCCGGCATCAGGTACGCGTCGACGGGCCCGCTCTCCACCTGCTCCAGCAGCAGCGCGTTCCGCACCTCGTCCACGAAGTACTCCGCGACGCCGGAGCGGTCCCCGGCGACGGTCAGCCGGTAGGGGTCGGAGCCTTCCTCCAGGTGGCCGCCGGTGATCTGGAGCAGAGGGCAGGCGCCGTCCCGCAGGCGCAGCCGCAGCCGCCCGGCCTTCTTCCCGGGCTCGTACGAGATCCCCGCCAACGCCCTCAGGGGGACGGTGATTTCGCCGAGCGTCCGGCGCAGCAGCCCCACGCTCTTGTCGGTCCCCGGCACTATGCGGATGACGTCCCCGTCGAAACTCCAGGTGCCGTCCTTCTGGATGATTTCCGCCATGCGGTCGATTCTGGCATTGGGCACGCGCCGCGCGGTTGCCCGGCTCCACGGTTGCGACCCCCGTCGAAGGGACCAGCTCGTGAGACAGCACAGAACCTTTTCCCGCTCCCTCCCCCGCCTCCGGCTCCTCGGCCCGCTGCTGCTCGTCATGGCCGCCGCAGTCGCCGGGGCAGGGGCCGCGCCCGGCGGAGCCGCCAGCGCCGCGCCCGCCGCGCGGCCGCTCGGCGACATCGTGCCCGTACCCGCCTCCGTACGCCCCTCGGGCGGCCCGTACACCCTCACGGCCCGCACCCGCGTCCACGCGGACGACGGCTCGCCCGAGGCGCTGCGCGTCGCCGCGTACCTCGCGGAGGTGCTGCGGCCGTCCACCGGGTACGCGCTGCCCGTCACCGACGACGACGGCGAGGGGCGCGACGGCATCCGGCTGCGGCTGAGCCGGGGCGAGCAGGCGCTGGGGGAGGAGGGCTACCGGATGGAGTCCGGGCGCCAGGGCGTCGTCCTCACCGCGCGCACGCCCGCCGGGCTCTTCCGCGGCGTGCAGACGCTCCGCCAGCAGCTCCCGGCGGCCGTGGAGAGGGAGACGCGACAGCCGGGGCCCTGGACGGTCGCGGGCGGCACGATCGTCGACACGCCCCGGTACGCGTACCGGGGCGCCATGCTCGACGTCTCCCGGCACTTCTTCACCGTGGAGCAGGTCAAGCGCTACCTCGACCAGCTCGCCCTCTACAAGATCAACAAGCTGCACCTGCACCTCTCCGACGACCAGGGCTGGCGCATCGCCGTCGACTCCTGGCCGCGCCTCGCGGCCTACGGCGGCTCCACGCAGGTCGGCGGCGGGCCCGGCGGCCACTACACCAAGGCGCAGTACCGGGAGATCGTCGCGTACGCCGCCTCCCGCCACCTGGAGGTGGTCCCCGAGATCGACATGCCGGGCCACACCAACGCCGCCCTCGCCTCGTACGCCGAGCTGAACTGCGACGGCGTCGCCCCGCCCCTCTACACGGGCACGGCCGTCGGCTTCAGCAGCCTCTGCGTCGGCAAGGAGGTCACGTACGACTTCGTGGACGACGTGATCCGCGAGCTCGCCGCGCTCACCCCGGGCCGCTACGTCCACATCGGCGGCGACGAGGCCCACTCCACCGGCCACGCGGACTACGTCGCCTTCATGGACCGGACGCAGGCGATCGTGGGGAAGTACGGCAAGACCGTCATCGGCTGGCACCAGCTGACCGGCGCCGTCCCGGCGAAGGGCGCGCTCGCGCAGTACTGGGGCCTGGACCGGACGAGCGACGCCGAGAAGGCGCGGGTGGCGGCCGCCGCGCGGAACGGGACCGGGATCGTCCTGTCGCCCGCCGACCGGCTTTACCTCGACATGAAGTACACCAAGGACACCCCGCTGGGCCTGTCCTGGGCCGGGTACGTCGAGGTGCGGCGCTCCTACGACTGGGACCCGGGCACCTACCTGCCGGGGGTCCCGCCGGCCGCCGTCGCGGGCGTCGAGGCGCCGCTGTGGACGGAGACCATCGCGTCGAGCGCGCACATCGACCAGATGGCCTTCCCGCGCGTGCTGGGCGCGGCGGAGCTGGGCTGGTCGCCGGGCGCCTCGCACGACTGGGAGGCGTACCGGCAGCGGCTGGCGGGACAGGGGCCGCGGCTGGAGGCGCTGGGCGTCGACTTCCACCGGTCGCCGCAGGTGGAGTGGCGGACGCGGTAGGAAAGGAGCCGGGGCGCCGAGCGGAGGACCGTACTCCGTTCAGCGCCCCGGCCGGATCGCGTGGGCGCGGTTACGCGAACCGCGCGATCGGGTTCTTCAGCGTGCCGACGAACTGCAGCGCGGCGGACGGGTCCGCCAGGTCCACCATCTGCTTGTTGTTGCGCAGCTGAAGGCGGTTCAGGCAGGACAGCGTGAACTCGTCCGCGAAGACGTCGTACTGCGCGAACTTCTCCGCCAGCTCCGGCTTCGACGCCTGGTACGCCTTCACGCACTCGGCGACCGTGCGCCAGAAGTCGTCCTCGTCCAGGACGCCCTCGCTCGCGAGCGTGGCGCCCAGGAAGCGGAAGAAGCAGTCGAAGACGTCCGTGAAGACGGACAGCAGCTTCGTGTCGTCCGGCACGTCCACCCGGATGCGCTCGACCGCCGGCGGCAGCACCGCGTCCGGGTCCATCACCACGATCTCCTCGGCGATGTCCTTGAAGATCGCGCGCTGGACCGTGCCGCCCTCGATGACGAGGATGACGTTCTCGCCGTGCGGCATCCACGCGAGGTCGTACGCGTAGAAGGTGTGCAGGATCGGCAGCAGGTACGCGTCAAGGTAGCGGCGCAGCCACGCGGTCGGCGTGAGCCCCGACTCGGCGATGAGCGCGCCCGCGAACGACGCGCCCGCGTGGTCGACGTGGAGCAGCGACGCCATGGTGGCGAGGCGCTGGCCCTCGGCGATGGTCGGCACCGGGCTCTCGCGCCACAGCGCGGCGAGCATCTTGCGGTACGGCGAGTACCGGTCGGTGGCGGCCTCGTACTCCAGGTGCCGGTAGCCGACCGCCGCGCGCTCGCGGATGATCGAGAAGTTCACGGACCGGAGGGTGTCGTCCCCGGCGATGAGGTTCGCCAGCCAGTCGTTGATGGCCGGGGTGGCCTCCATGTACGCGGCGGACAGGCCGCGCATGAAGCCCATGTTGAGGACGGAGATGGCCGTCTTCACGTAGTGCTTGGCCGGGTCGCTGGTGTTGAAGAAGGTGCGGATCGACTGCTGGGCCAGATAGCGGTCGTCGCCCTCGCCGAGGAAGACCAGCCGCTGCTGGGCGATCTCGGCGGCGAAGGTGACGGACAGCTTGTTCCACCACTGCCAGGGGTGCACCGGCACCAGCAGGTAGTCGGCGAAGTCCAGGCCCAGGTCGGCGAGGGTCTTGGCGAAGCCGTCGACGGCCGCGTCGCCCAGCTCGGCGCGGACGAAGGTCTCGTAGTCGATGCCCGCGCCCGCCGTGAAGGTGGTGCGGTCGCGGCGCGCGGCCAGCCACACCAGCTGCAGCGGGCTCGCGGCCTCCGGCGCGTACGCGTGGTACTCGTCGATGCCGAAGCCGAGCCGGCCGTTGTTGGCGACGAAGCAGGGGTGGCCCTCGGTCATGCCGGTCTCGACGGCCTGGAAGTCGGCCTTGGCGAGCTCGGCGGCCGGGACCTGCGGCTTGGCGGACTTGTACGCCGTGCCGGAGAGGGTGGAGGAGATCTCCTCCAGGTAGACCGGGAGGATCTCGTCGCTCAGGCCGAGCGAGCCGCGCAGCTCGATGATGAAGCGCAGCGCGTCGAGCGGGAGCTCCTCGCCGTCCTGGTGGCGGCTGATGGAGTCGGCGTCCACCTGCCAGTGGTCCAGGGCGTAGCGGCGGGCGGTGAAGCGGTACTCGGCCGTGCCGTCGTCGGTGAGGACGCGGTAGCGGTCCTCGCCGAGAGGCTCGGGGGTGAGCAGGCGCTCGTGGGTGAACTCGGCGAGGCCCTTGCGGATGAGGAGGCGGTTGGCCAGGGCCCAGCGCTCGGGGGTGAGGTGCGCGACGGGGTTCATGGGGTGCGTGGTGCTCATCGGGCGGCTCCCACGGCGGCGTGGCTGCGACTCTTCAAGAAGCGCTCGCGGGTGCACACGCTCAGGTAGGCGTCCTTCTCCGGCTTGGCTATCTTCTCGACGATCTCGAAGCCGACGGCCTCGTTGAGCGCGTGGACGGCCTTGTTGCGGACGTCGGGCTCGACGATGACCCGCGCGGTCGCCGGGTCGCGGAAGAGCTCCGCCATCACGGCGGTGATGACGGCGCGGGTGAAGCCGTGGATCCGGGTGTCGCTCGGGGCGACGAGGAAATGCATGCCGACGTCACCGGGCTGGGCGTCGTACAGCCCGACCAGCTCGACCTTCGAGGGGTCGTACCGCTCCATGAGGAAGGCGGGCTCGCCGTCGTGGAGGCCGATGAAGGCGTCGTGGTGCGGGTGGGCCGCGATGGCCGCGTAGTCGCGCCGCACGTCCGCGACGGAGTGCTCGGCCATCAGCCAGAAGGCCGCCTTGGGGTGGGTGACCCAGCCGTGCACGAGCTCGGCGTCGGCGAGGGGGTCGAGCGGCCGGAAGGAGAAGCTCCCGACCGACCGGGCGGTGCTGATGGTGCTGGTGGTGCTCATACGGCGAACTCCTGGAACGCGATGGACTTCTCGATGGGGTAGTACTCGGAGCCCAGCAGCTCGCCGATGATGTACGCGTTGCGGTAGGCGCCCATGCCCAGGTCGGGGCTGGTGATCGAGTGGGTGTGCACGCCGGCGTTCTGGAGGAAGATGCCGCGGCCGGTCGTGTCGATGGAGTAGTTGCGGGCGACGTCGAAGCGGCCCTGCCCGTCCCAGCGGATGCGGTCCTTGACCGGCTCCAGGAAGGCGGGGGTGACGTACTTGTAGCCGGTGGCCAGGATCAGGCCCTCGGTCTCCAGCTCGAAGTCCTTGCCCTGCTCCTCCTGGCGCAGGCCCAGGGTGTACGTGCCGTTCTCGTACGCCGCCGAGTTCAGCGACGCGTTGGTGAGCAGGCGGGTCTGGACCGGGCCGCCGAGGTTCTTCTGGTACAGCAGGTCGAAGATCGCGTCGATGAGCTCGCCGTCGATGCCCTTGAACAGGCCCTTCTGCTGCGCCTCCAGGCGGTAGCGGGTGCTCTCCGGCAGGGCGTGGAAGTAGTCGATGTAGTCCGGGGACGTCATCTCCAGCGTGAGCTTGGTGTACTCCAGCGGGAAGAAGCGCGGGGAGCGGGTGACCCAGTTCAGCCGGTAGCCGTGGACGTCGATCTCGCTCAGCAGGTCGTAGTAGATCTCGGCGGCGCTCTGGCCGCTGCCGACGAGCGTGATCGACTTCTTCTTCTGCAGGGCTTCCTTGTTCGGCAGGTAGCGCGAGTTGTGGATGAAGTCGCCGCCGAGGCCCCGGCAGGACTCCGGGATGTACGGCGGGGTGCCGGTGCCCAGGACGAGGCGGGGGGAGCGGAACGTTTCGCCGCCCTCGGTGCGGACCGTGTAGAGGCCGGCCTCGTCGTCGTACTCGACCGTCGTCACCGTGGTGTCGAACCGGATGCTGCTCAGCTTGGCGGCGGCCCAGCGGCAGTAGTCGTTGTACTCGGTGCGCAGCGGGTAGAAGTTCTCGCGGATGTAGAACGAGTACAGCCGGCCCTTCTCCTTGAGGTACTGGAGGAAGGAGTACGGCGACGTCGGGTCGGCGAGGGTGACCAGGTCCGACATGAAGGGCGTCTGGAGGTGGGCGCCCTCCAGGAACATCCCCGCGTGCCACTCGAAGTCCGGCTTCGACTCCAGGAAGACGCCGTTCAGCTCGTCGATCGGCTCGGTGAGGCAGGCGAGGCCGAGGTTGAACGGACCCAGTCCGATACCGATGAAGTCGTGGATGTCACGAGGCGTGGACAAGGTTCTCTCCAAGGTACTGCTCGGCGTGGCCGGCGATCAGGTCGAGGACGGCGGCGATGTCGTGCACGGTCGTCTCGGGGTTGAGCAGGGTGAACTTCAGGTACTGGCGGCCGTCGACCTTCGTACCGGCGACAACGGCCTCGCCCGAGGCGAACAGCGCCTTGCGGGCGTAGAGGTTGGCGCGGTCGATCTCCGTGGGGGAGGTGACGGCGTCCGGGATGTAGCGGAAGACCAGGGTCGACAGCGACGGCTCGACGACGACGTCGTAGCGCGGGTCGGCGGCGAGCAGGTCCCAGCCGGCGGCGGCCAGGTCGCAGACCTCGTCGAAGAGCTGCCCCACACCGTCGGCGCCCATGACGCGCAGCGTCATCCACAGCTTCAGCGCGTCGAAGCGGCGGGTCGTCTGGAGCGACTTGTCGACCTGGTTCGGGATCCTCTCCTCGACGGTGCGCCGCGGGTTGAGGTACTCCGCGTGGTACGTCGCGTGGCGCAGGGTGGCCCCGTCCCGTACCAGCAGGGCCGAGGAACTGACCGGCTGGAAGAAGGACTTGTGGTAGTCGACCGTGACCGAGTCGGCGCGCTCGATGCCGTCGAGGAGCCGGCGGCGGGTGGGCGAGGCCAGCAGGCCGCAGCCGTACGCGGCGTCGACGTGCATCCAGGCGCCGTACTGGGCGGCCAGTTCCGCGATCTCGGGGAGCGGGTCGATGGAGCCGAAGTCGGTGGTGCCGGCGGTGGCGACGATCGCCATGGGCGTCAGGCCCTGGGCGGCGCACAGCTCCAGCTCCGCGGCGAGGGCGACCGACTGCATGCGCTTGTCGCGGTCGGTCGGGATGGCCACGACGGCCTGCGGGGAGAGGCCGAGCAGCTTGGCCGACTTCTGGACGCTGAAGTGGCTGCACTCGGAGGTGAAGACGCGCAAGGCAGCCAGGTCGTCCGTCTTGGCCTCCTCGCGGGCGAGGAGCAGGGCCTGGAGGTTGGACTGCGAACCACCGCTGGTGAAGACGCCGTCGGCGGCGGGGCCGAGGCCGATGCGGCCGTTGGTCCAGTCGATGAGCTTGCGCTCGATGAGGGTGCCGCCGGCGCTCTGGTCCCAGGTGTCGAGGGAGGAGTTGACGGCCGAGAGGACGGCTTCGCCGAGGACGGCCGGGATGACCACCGGGCAGTTGAGGTGCCCCAGGTAGCGGGGGTGGTGGAAGTAGACGGCGTCGCGGAGGTAGACGCTCTCCAGCTCGTCGAGGGCGGCGGTGGCGTCGCCGAGCGGCTGGTCGAGGTCGACCGCCGCGATCAGCGGGGCCAGCTCGTCCGGCGTGACGCCGGTGAACGGCCGCCGGGTGGAGGCGAGTCGGTTCGCCACCCGCTCGACTCCTTCGGTGACGGAACGCCGGTACTGCTCGGCGGTAGCGTCATTGAGCAGGTGCGAGCGCATGGAATGTCCTCCCGGGTGCGGGGACTTGATCGGCCCTCAGGGGACAGGAGGGGCGAGGGGCCGTGTGGTTAGTAAGGTTAGCCTAACCTAAGTTCAAATACCAATGGCCACAGGGGTCTCAGGGGTCTCAAGGGCCACAGCGACGCGTGGGCGTGCTACGCCACGGCGGCCTGCGCCTTCCCGGGGACGGGATGCCCCCCGGACGCAAGCCGCCGTGGCGGGGTGAGCGGGCTCTACGCCTCGTCCTCGGAGGTCTCCGGGGTCTCGCGCAGCGCGTCCTCGCTCATGCCCTTGCGCCAGTAGCCGACGAACGTCACGCGGCGGCGGTCGATGTGGCGCTCGTTCACCAGGTGGCGGCGCAGCGCCTTCACCGAACCCGACTCGCCCGCGATCCAGGCGTACGGGGACGAGCCGGACAGGTCCGCGGCGCGCACGGCGTCGACGGCGGCGGGCGCGCCCTCCTCCCGTACGAGCCAGGTGACGGTCGCGTCCGCCTCCGTCGACAGCTCCAGGCGGTCGGCGGCGTACGGCACTTCGAGCCAGACCCGGGCCGGCAGGCCGGCCGGCAGGGACTCCAGGATGGCGGAGGCGGCCGGCAGGGCCGTCTCGTCGCCCCAGATCAGCACCTCGTCGGCGTCCTCCGGGAGCCGGAAGCGCACCCCGGTGTTGTCGGCGACGGCGGGGCCGAGGACGACCACGCGGTCACCCTCGGAGGCCTGCTGGGCCCAGCGGCACGCCGGGCCGCCATCCTCGTGGAGGGCGAAGTCGATGTCGACCTCGTCCGGGTTCCGGCGCTGCTCCCGCACGGTGTACGAGCGCATGACGGCCCGTACGTCGTCGTCCATGGCCCGCCAGGCGCCGAGGACCGCGTACAGGTCCTCGGTGTCCAGCGGCGGCAGGACGGGCTCGGGCTGGCCGGGGTGCGGCAGGAAGAGCGAGAGCGACTGGTCGCGGCCGCCGGAGGCGAAACCTTTCAGCGCGTCTTCCGGCACCCCCGTGAAGGTGACGCGGACGAGCGACGGGCCGAGCCGCCTGGTCCGGGCGACCCGCAGGGCGAAGAAGCGGAACGGAACGGTGGCGGACTCGGCTGTCGTCATCGGGTCAGGCCACCTTCTTGGCGTTCTCGAGCGCCTGGGCGAGCGCCTCCAGGATGGGGGCGCACTTGCCGTACGAGTAGACGGGCTCGGTCACGCGCGGCACGACCTGGCCGGCCTTGACGGCGGGCAGCTGCGCCCAGGTCGGCTTCGCCTTGAGGGCCTCGGGCTGGAGCGCGGAGGAACGGTTGTCCAGGAGGATGATGTCGGCCTTGTACGTGTCGACCTCCTCCCAGCTGAGGCTCTGGAACCAGCCGCCCTCGTCCAGCTTGGTGGGCGTGACCAGCGTGACGCCGAGCTCCTTGAAGTAGAGCGTGTCCGACGGACGGGCCGGGTCGGAGACGTAGAACGTGTCGGCGGCGGCCGAACCGATCAGGACCTTGATCTCCGGCTTGGCCTTGGCGGCCGCCCGCAGCCGCGCGGCCGCCTTCTCGAAGCGGGCCTTCTCGTCCTGGATCTTCTTCGCCTTGACGTCGGCGCCGAGCGCCTCGGCCAGTTCGACGTGGCGCTGGAGCACCTTGGGCATGGTGGCGTCGGCCGCCCACAGGGCGACGCTCGGCGCGATCTTGAGGATCTGGTCCTTCTTCTCGTCCGGCACGTACCAGAGCTGGCCCTTGTCCCACATGTCGGTGATGAGCACCTCGGGCTGGAGCTTGAGGTACGCCTCGACGTTGAACTCGCCGTAGACGTTGCCGATGATCTCGACCTTGTTGATGTCGAGGTCGCCGGCCTGGACGTCGGGCGTGCGCTTCTTGGTCTTCGGGTCCTCGACGTACGTCGGGCCGAAGACGCCCTTGACCTCGATGCCGAAGTCGTGAAGGGCGGCGGCCATGCCGGTGAAGGCGACGATGTTCTTCGGGGCGGACTTCAGCTCGACGCTCTCGCCGCGGTCGTCCTTGAAGGTGAAGGGGCCGGACTTGGCGGCGGCGGAACCGGAGTCCTTGCCGCCGTCTTTCTTCTCGTCCTTGCCGCCGCAGGCCACGAGCGCGGCGCCGAGCCCGAGGGCACCGCCTGCGGCGAGCAGGCCGCGACGGGTGAGATGGGTGGCTCGGGCGGTGCTGGGCATGGCGGGTTCGCTTTCGTACGGCCGTTTTCGGCCACCGGGCAACTTCGAGGGTAGGTTAGCCTAACCTCAGCCGTTGTCCAGAGTGGCCCCCGCCACACGGCGCTCGCGCGCTATCCGGCGCCACGTGTGACGCACCGCCAGCACCGTGCACACCACGGTGCCCACCGCCCCCACCGCGAGGCCCGGATTCACATAGCCCGGCACCAGGTCGTACGACGCGTTGCACTTGTACGACATCGGCAACAGCGTTTGCGCGCCGGTCTCTTCGGGCGCGTACTCCTGACCCCGCGACAGCGTGCAGGTCTCCTCGACGTCCAGCACGAACATGCTGCCCAGGCCCCAGAGGAAGAGCAGCCCCGTGCCCAGCGCCAGGAAGACCGCCGCACGCGCCCAGCGGTTGCCGGACGTGACCCTGACGACGATCCAGATGATCAGGGCCACGAAGCCGATCGGGATCGCCAGTACGCCGATGGTGTGGACCGCGTACGCCACATTCACCTGTGCCCCCCGGTGTTCTGCCGAGGGGCCAGGCTACGACGTCAGGCGGAGTCCGGGCCGCTCAGGCGGACAGGCCCAGCTCCCGGGCGATCAGCATGCGCTGCACCTCGCTCGTGCCCTCGCCGATCTCCAGGATCTTCGAGTCCCGCCACATGCGCGCGACCGGATACTCGTTCATGAAGCCGTAGCCGCCGTGGATCTGGGTGGCCTCCCGGGCGTTGTCCACCGCGACCGTCGACGAGTACAGCTTCGCCAGCGCCGCCTCCTTCTTGAACGGCTCGCCGTGTACGAGCCGCGAGGCGGCGTCGCGCCAGCCGATCCGGGCCATGTGCGCCCGCATCTCCATGTCGGCGAGCTTGAACTGGATGGCCTGGTTGTCGCCGATGGGCCGCCCGAACGCCCGGCGCTCCTTGGCGTACTTCACCGACTCGTCCACACAGCCCTGCGCGAGGCCGGTGGCGAGCGCCGAGATGGCGATCCGGCCCTCGTCGAGGATGCGCAGGAACTGCGCGTACCCGCGGCCCTCCTCGCCCAGCAGGTTCGCCGCCGGGACGCGGACGTCGGAGAAGGACAGCTCGCGGGTGTCCGAGGCGTTCCAGCCGACCTTGGAGTAGGGCGCGGCGACCGTGAAGCCCGGCGTGCCGGACGGGACGATGATCGAGGAGATCAGCGGCTTGCCCTCGGGCGTGCGGCCGGTGACGGCGGTGACCGTGACCAGGCCGGTGATGTCCGTACCGGAGTTGGTGATGAAGCACTTGCTGCCGTTGATGACCCACTCGTCGCCGTCGCGCACGGCCGTGGTGCGGGTGCCGCCCGCGTCCGAGCCGCACTCCGGCTCCGTCAGCCCGAACGCGCCCAGGATCTCGCCGCTGCACATGCGCGGCAGCCACTCCCGCTTCTGCTCCTCGGTGCCGAAGCGGTAGACCGGCATCGCGCCGAGCGAGACGCCCGCCTCCAGGGTGATGGCGACGGACGAGTCGACGCGCGCCAGCTCCTCGAGCGCGATGCCGAGCGCGAGGTAGTCGCCGCCCATGCCGCCGTACTCCTCGGGGAAGGGCAGGCCGAACAGGCCCATCTGCCCCATCTCGCGGACGATCTCGTACGGGAACTCGTGGCGCTCGTAGAAGTCCCCGATCTTCGGGGCGACGACCTCGTGGGCGAACTCCTCGACGGTACGGCGCAGTTCCTCGTGTTCCGGTGAGAGCCGGTGGTCCAGGGACATGGGTCGGTCACTCCTTGTGGGAGGCCGCGCCGGCGAGGGCGCGGACGGTACGGGAGGGGCTCGGGCGGCCCAGGTGTCCGGCCAGCCACACGCTGGTGGCGGTGAGCAGGCCGAGGTCGACCCCGGTCTCGATGCCGAGGCCGTGGAGCATCCACACGAGGTCTTCGGTGGCGAGGTTGCCGGTGGCGGACTTGGCGTACGGGCAGCCGCCGAGGCCGCCCGCCGAGGCGTCGACCGTCGTCACGCCGTGCTGGAGCGCGGCCAGCGTGTTGGCCAGGGCCTGGCCGTAGGTGTCGTGGAAGTGCACGGCGAGCGCGCTGGTGGGGATCTGCGCCTCGTTCAGTGCCGTGAGGAGCCGCTGGACGTGCCCGGGGGTGGCCACGCCGATGGTGTCGCCCAGGCTCAGCTCGTCGCAGCCCATGTCCTTCAGGCGGCGGGCGACCCGGACGACCTGCTCGACGGGGACGGGGCCCTCCCACGGGTCGCCGAAGCACATGGAGAGGTAGCCGCGCACGGACAGGCCCGCCTCTATGGCGCGGGTGACGACCGGCGCGAACATGTCGAGCGACTCGTCGACCGTGCGGTTGAGGTTGGCCTTCGCGAAGGACTCGGTGGCGCTGGCGAACACAGCGACGTCCCGGGCCCCGAGCGCCAGCGCCCGGTCCAGCCCGCGTTCGTTCGGCACGAGCACGGGCAGGCGTACGCCGGTGGCGCGGACGAGCGGGAACAGCTGCTCGGCGTCGGCGAGTTGGGGCACCCACTTGGGGTGCACGAAACTGGTGGCCTCGATGGTGGTGAACCCGGCGGCGGCGAGGCGCCGGATGAACTCGGCCTTCACCTCGGTGGGGACGGTGCCCTGTTCGTTCTGCAAACCGTCGCGCGGGCCGACCTCGTGGATCCGGACGCGGGCGGGCAGCCCGGGCGCGGGGACGGTCATGGGAAGTCCTTCGGTCATGCCTGCGCCTCCTCCTTGGGGACCACGACGGCCAGTACCTGGTCCATGGCGACGGTGGTGCCGGGCGTGACGTCGAGCTCGGCGACGGTGCCGTCGTGCGGGGCGGAGATGACGTGTTCCATCTTCATCGCCTCGACGACGACGAGGCCCTGCCCGGCGGTGACCTCGTCCCCGACGGCGACCTTGACGACGGTGACCGTGCCCGGCATGGGTGCGGTGAGCGAGTCGGCGCCGGAGTGGGCGGCGCGGCTGAGGGACGCTTCGACGGGGTCGTGGTCCAGGACGTTCCAGCTGTCGCCGTCGCGGCCGAGCCAGGTGCCCGCGCGGTGGAAGGTGTGGGTCAGACCGTCGAGGGTGACGGTGACGCGGTCGTCCGTGACGCGGGCCGTGCCCCGGGTGTGGTGGGCAACGGGTTCGAGTCCCGCTACGCGCAGCCAGTGCGTCAGGGGCGCGGGCTGCCCGCCGAGGCGCCAGCCGCTGGGCACGTCGAACGGGTCGGTCCAGCCGGTGGCGGTGTCGGGGCGGGGAGCGAGCGCGGCTTCCCGTACGGCCGCGGCGGCTTCGTAGACCTCTTCCGGGACGCCGTCGGGGACGAGGGTGTCCACGTCACGCTCGACCAAACCGGTGTCGAGGTCACCCGAGACGACGTCCGGGTGCGCGAGCAGGCGGCGCAGGAACCCGGCGTTGGTCGGGACGCCGAGGGTGACGGTGTCGGCGAGGGCGGCGCGGAGTTTGCGCAGGGCCGTGGGGCGGTCGGGGGCGTGGACGATGACCTTGGCGAGCATGGGGTCGTAGAGGCTGGAGACCTCGGTGCCCTGGCTGAGGCCGGAGTCGGTCCGGACGCCCTCGCCGGTCGGCTCGCGCAGGGCGAGGATGGTGCCGCCGGAGGGGAGGAAGCCCCGGGAGGGGTCCTCCGCGCAGAGGCGGGCCTCGATGGAGTGCCCGGTGAGGGTGATGTCGTCCTGGGTGAAGGGCAGCGGCTCACCGGCGGCGACGCGCAGCTGCCACTCCACCAGGTCCAGGCCCGTGATCAGCTCGGTGACCGGGTGCTCGACCTGGAGGCGGGTGTTCATCTCCATGAAGTAGTAAGAAGACGGGTCCCCGCCCGGGACGATGAACTCGACGGTGCCCGCGCCCCGGTAGCCGCAGGAGCGGGCCGCCTGGACGGCCGCCTCGCCCATCGCCGCACGCGTCTTGTCGTCCAGCAGGACGGACGGCGCTTCCTCGATGATCTTCTGGTGGCGGCGCTGGAGGGAGCACTCGCGCTCACCGAGGTGGACGACGTTGCCGTGGCCGTCGGCCAGGACCTGGATCTCGATGTGGCGGGGCCGGTCGATCCACCGCTCGACGAGAAGCGTGTCGTCGCCGAAGGAGGCGCGGGCCTCGCGCCGGGCGGCCGCGATCTCGTCCAGCAGGGCCGATTCGACCCGCGTGAGGCGCATGCCCTTGCCGCCGCCGCCCGCCGAGGGCTTGAGCAGCACGGGCATGCCGATCTCGCGTGCGGCGGCGGCCAGTTCCTCGTCACTCAGCCCGCTGCCCGAGGAGCCGGGCACGACCGGCACGCCGGCGGCCTTCACGGTCTCCTTGGCGCGGATCTTGTCGCCCATCAGGGCGATGGCCTGGGCCGGGGGCCCGATGAAGACGAGTCCCGCGTCCTCGCAGGCCTGGGCGAAGGCGGCGTTCTCGGCGAGGAAGCCGTACCCGGGGTGGACGGCCTGCGCGCCGGTGCGGGCGGCGGCCTCCAGGAGCCGGTCGACGCGGAGATAGCTGTCGGTGGCGGCGGGCGGGCCGATCCGTACGGCCGTGTCGGCCTCCCGTACGTGGCGGGCGTCGGCGTCCGCGTCGCTGAAGACGGCGACCGAGCGGATGCCCAGGGCCCGCAGCGTACGGATGACGCGGACCGCGATCTCGCCCCGGTTGGCGACCAGAACAGTCGTGAACATCAGTCCCTCACATCCGGAAGACGCCGAACTGGGGGTCACCCAGAGGCGCGTTGGCGCAGGCGGTCAGGGCCAGACCCAGCACCTGCCGGGTCTCCAGCGGGTCGATCACGCCGTCGTCCCAGAGCCGGGCCGTCGCGTAGTAGGCGTTGCCCTGCCGCTCGTACTGGGCGCGGATCGGGTCC
This sequence comes from Streptomyces sp. NPDC003036, assembly GCF_040611175.1. Lineage (NCBI taxonomy): Bacteria > Bacillati > Actinomycetota > Actinomycetes > Kitasatosporales > Streptomycetaceae > Streptomyces > Streptomyces sp. NPDC003036. The sequence continues at coordinate 95,292 of NZ_JBEXNO010000003.1, forward strand.
TTGAACGCGTCCTCGTCCTCGGCGGGCCACTGCTCGCCGCGCGCCTCCAGCTGGTCGCGCTTGACCGTGGCGAGGACGGAGGCGGCCTGCTCGCCGCCCATGACGGAGATCTTGGCGTTCGGCCACATCCACAGGAAGCGGGGGGAGTAGGCCCGGCCGCACATCGAGTAGTTGCCCGCGCCGTAGGAGCCACCGACGACCACGGTCAGCTTCGGTACGCGCGTACAGGCGACGGCGGTGACCATCTTGGCGCCGTGCTTGGCGATGCCGCCCGCTTCATAATCCCGGCCGACCATGAAGCCGGAGATGTTCTGGAGGAACAGCAGCGGGATGCCGCGCTGGTCGCACAGCTCGATGAAGTGGGCGCCCTTCTGCGCGGACTCGGCGAAGAGGATGCCGTTGTTGGCGACGATCCCGACCGGGTGACCGTGGATCCGGGCGAACCCGGTCACCAGCGTCTGCCCGAACTCCGCCTTGAATTCCTGGAACCGCGACCCGTCGACGATCCGCGCGATGATCTCCCGGGCGTCGTACGGGGTGCGCGAATCCACCGGCACCGCGCCGTACAGCCCGTACGGATCGATCTTGGGCTCCTCGACCGGCTCCACCGACCACGGCAGCGGACCCCGGGCAGGGAGCGTGGAGACGATGTTCCGCACGATCCGCAGCGCGTGCGCGTCGTCCTCCGCGAGGTGGTCGGTCACTCCGGAGACCCGGGAGTGGACCTCGCCACCGCCCAGCTCCTCCGCCGTCACGACCTCGCCGGTCGCGGCCTTCACCAGCGGCGGGCCGCCCAGGAAGATCGTGCCCTGGTTCCGTACGATCACGGCCTCGTCGCTCATCGCGGGGACGTACGCCCCGCCGGCCGTGCAGGAGCCGAGGACGGCGGCGATCTGCGGGATCCCCGCGCCCGACATGCGGGCCTGGTTGAAGAAGATGCGCCCGAAGTGCTCGCGGTCCGGGAACACCTCGTCCTGCATCGGCAGGAAGGCCCCGCCGGAGTCCACCAGGTACACGCAGGGCAGCCGGTTCTCGAGCGCCACCTCCTGCGCGCGCAGGTGCTTCTTCACCGTCATCGGGTAGTACGTGCCGCCCTTGACGGTGGCGTCGTTGGCGACGACCACCACTTCGCGGCCGCTGACCCGCCCGATCCCGGCGATGACGCCCGCGGCCGGAGCCTGGTCGTCGTACATGCCGTTCGCCGCCAGCGGCGCCAGCTCCAGGAACGGCGAACCGGGATCCAGCAGGGTGTCGACCCGCTCGCGCGGCAGCAGCTTGCCCCGCGCGGTGTGCCGCGCCCGGGCCTTCTCGCCACCGCCCAGCCGCGCGGCCGCCAGCCGGGCGCGCAGATCCTCCACGAGCTCCTGGTGCGCGGCCTCGTTGGCCTGCCAGGCCGCGGAGGCGGGATCAGCCGCGCTGGTCAGCACGGGTGCCTGCTGCATCATGCCCCCAGTTAATGAGCGTTAACGTATGGGCTTCAGGTTAACGACCGCTAACCGCCTTGTCTAGAATCAATCCATGAGCACCAGGACCGACGCCCCGACGCGCCGCGAACAGATCCTCAAGGAGGCCGCCCGCCTCTTCGCCGAGCGCGGCTTCCACGGCGTGGGCGTCGACGAGATAGGGGCGGCGGTCGGCATCAGCGGCCCCGGCCTGTACCGGCACTTCCCCGGCAAGGACGCGATGCTCGCGGAGCTGCTGGTCGGCATCAGCGAGCGGCTGCTCGACGGCGGCCGGCAGCGCGTGGAGGAGTCGGACGGCGACCCGCAGGACCTGCTCGGCGCGCTCATCGACGGCCACATCGACTTCGCGCTCGACGACCGCCCGCTGATCACCCTGCACGACCGCGAGCTGGACCGCCTCCGCGACACGGACCGCAAACGGGTGCGCCAGCTCCAGCGCCAGTACGTCGAACTGTGGGTGGCGGTGGTGCGCCGCCTGTACCCCGCGCCCCCGGAGGCCGAGGCCCGTGCGACGGTCCACGCGGTGTTCGGCCTGCTGAACTCCACCCCGCACCTGGGCTCCGCCTCCACGGGCAGCGCGGTCCTGGACCGCGCGGCGACGGAGTCGCTGCTGCGCCGCCTGGCGCACGGGGCGTTCGGGGCGCTGGCGTCGGTGCCGGCGGAGTGAGCTGACCGGCTGAACCCGGCTCCCGGCGCGGGCGCCTCCCGGCGAGGGTCTCGCGCGCACCCTTGCCTTCACCTATCGAATTTCGATAGATTCCCATCGTGATTCGATCGAAGGAGGGGCGATGGGAAAGCTGACAGTGCTCGCGCTGCGCGCCGTGCTCGGGGTGCTGCTCGCCGGGTCGGTGTTCGTGGAGGCGGTGATGGTGCCGCTGCTGGCCATCGATCTGAGGCAGCTGGCCCCGGAGTACGCGTACCTGCGGGCCCCGCTCCTCGCGATCATGTTCCTGGGGGTCGTGGCGTTCCAGGTCGTCCTGGTCTGCGTGTGGCGCCTGGTGACGATGGTGCGGCGCGGGACGGTGTTCTCCCACGCCGCCTTCCGGTACGTGGACGTCGTGACCGGCGCCTTCGTGGCGGCCGCCCTGCTGGTGTTCGCCCTCGCGGTCGTCCTGGCGCCGGGCGAGGCCGTCGCACCGGGGATCGTGCTCCTCATCTGCGGGGCCAGCCTGGCGGTCCTGGGGGTCGCGCTCGTCGTGCTCGTCCTGCGGATGCTGCTCGCCCAGGCGACGCGGATGCAGGCCGAGCTGGCCGAGGTGATCTGATGCCGATCACCGTCGACATCGACGTGATGCTGGCGAAGCGGAAGATGTCCGTGGGCGAGCTCGCCGAACGCGTCGGCATCACCCCCGCCAATCTGGCGGTCCTCAAGAACGGCCGCGCCAAGGCCGTCCGCTTCGCCACGCTCGCCGCACTCTGCGAGGCGCTCGACTGCCAGCCGGGGGACCTGCTGCGCTGGGAGCCGGAGGACTGAGGGGCCGGGGGGTAGGGGGGCCTGCCGGGAGTCGGAGCCGTATCTCCACCCCAGGTCGGAGCGGCGGAAGCGGCGGTCCTGCCCAGGTGTGATGCCCCCGCCACCCCCGACTGACATGCTCGTCACCGGAGTTGACGCCATCGGACGACGGGGACGTGACGTTACGTGACGCAGGAGCAGGCGGCGGCCGGTGCCCAGCCCGACACGCGGCAGGGGGACACCGGACGGAGGCGCGTCCTGGAAGTGGACGCGCTGCGCGGCTTCGCACTCGGCGGCATCGCCCTGGCGAACATCCTGGTGATGTCGGGCACCTTCGGCCCCACGGCGGTCGACCCGGCCCGGTCCGGCGCCGACCTCGTCGCCCACTGGCTGGTCACCGCCCTCGTCGAGACCAAGTTCTACCTGCTCTTCTCCTTCCTCTTCGGATACAGCTTCACCCTCCAGATGGAGTCGGCACGGCGGGCGGGCGCCGCCTTCGTCCCCCGGATGCTGCGCCGGCTGGCCGGACTGCTGCTCCTGGGCGCCGCGCACATGGCGCTGCTGTACAACGGCGACATCCTCACCATGTACGCCGTGCTGGGGCTCGTCCTGCTCGTCGCGCGCAAGGCGCCCGCCGAGCGGCTGTGGCGGGCCGCGCGCTGGTTCTTCGCCGTCCCCCTGGTCCTGCTGCTCCTCGTGGGCCTGCTGGTCGCCGCCACGTTCACCCCCGACCCGTCGGCCGCGGCCGACGCCGCCCGGGAAGCCGCCCGGCTCGCCGACGGCATACGCGGCGACGCCGGCGACGTCATCGCCGCCAACCTCGCCACCTGGCCCGACGCCCTGGGCGCGCTGCTACTCGCGGGCGGTTCGGTCATCGCGGCCTTCCTGGTGGGCTGCGGGGCGGGCAAGCGGCAGCTGCTCACGGGCGGCGTCGTCACCCCGGACCGGCTGCGGCGCACGCGCGCCCTCGGTCTCGCCGTGGGCGTACCGGGCGGGCTCCTCATGGCCGCGGGCACCGTCGCACCCCTGCCGGAACGCTGGGAGCTCCTGTGCTTCGCCCTGGGCATGGCCGCCGCCCCGGCGCTCACCGCCGCCTACGTGAGCGCGCTGATGCTGTGGTTCGGCACGCCCCGCGGCGCCCGGGTGGCCGCGCTGCTCGCGCCCGCGGGCCGCATGGCGCTCACCAACTACCTGTCCCAGTCACTGGTCATGGCGCTGGTCTTCACCGGGTACGGGCTCGCCCTGTACGGCCGGGTGGGGGCGGCCGTCGCCGTCGCGGCGGGCCTCGCCCTGTACGCGGCGCAGCTGTTCCTCAGCTCCCGCCTGCTGCGGCGTTTCGCCCAGGGCCCCGTGGAGTGGGTGCTGCGCACGGTGACGCTGGGCGGGCCGCCGCGGCGCTCCGGCATGCGGGACGGCGGGCCTTCCGGCCGTGCCTGACGGCACAATGGGGGCCATGCCGATACCCAGCCGCGCCGCCCTCGTCGAGCACCTCGTCCGTACCCGCATCGCGGGAGACGTCGCCACGCCCCGCGACAACAACCTCTCCCACTACCGCAAGCTCGCGAACGGCGACCGCCACTACTGGCTCGGGCTGGAGCTCGGCGACCGGTGGACGGACGAGCAGGACGTGCTCGCCGTCATGGCCGAGCGGTGCGGGGTGAACGATGACCCGTCGCACCGGGCCGGGCAGGACACCATCGATCCCGAGCTCACCGTCGACGGGCTCGACCGGATGGCGGCCCGGCTGCGCAAGGCCGCCGCCGGCAAGCAGCGGGTGCTGTTCGCGACCGGGCACCCCGGGTCGCTGCTCGACGTCCACAGCAGGACCGCGGCGGCGCTGCGGGCCGCCGGCTGCGACATCGTGCGGATCCCGGGCGGCCTCACGGCCGACGAGGGGTACGTCGTGCAGTTCGCGGACGTCGCCGTCTTCGAGCGCGGCGCGAGCCTGTGGCACACGCACTCGCCGGAGCCGATGAACGCCATCCTGGACCGGCTCGACGTACAGCCCGACCTCGTCGTCGCCGACCACGGCTGGGCGGGACGGGCCGGCCAGCGCGGCATCGACTCCATCGGGTACGCGGACTGCAACGACCCCGCCCTCTTCATCGGCGAGGCGGAGGGCACCATGCAGGTCACGATCCCGCTCGACGACCACGTCCTCGACCCGCGCTTCTACGAGCCGATGACGGAGTACCTGCTGGGGGCGGCGGGGCTGGTCTGACCGCGCCCCGGCGTCACAGGGTGCCCGGGGCGCCACCCACAGAGTGGGCTGACCGGTCGCGCGCGCCGGGACGGAACGCACCGCGCCACCGCCTCACCCCCGCGGCACCCGCACCACGCCCTCCTGGATGACCGAGATCGCGAGGCGGCCGTCCCGCGTCCAGATGCGGGCCTGGCCCAGGCCGCGGCCGCCCGCGGAGGACGGGGACTCCTGGTCGTAGAGGAGCCAGTCGTCGGCGCGGAAGGGGCGGTGGAACCACATCGCGTGGTCCAGGGACGCGCCCACCACGTCGCCGACCGCCCAGCCGCCGCGGCCGTGGGCGAGGAGCACCGAGTCCAGCAGCGTCATGTCGGAGACGTACGTCGCGAGGCAGACGTGCAGCAGCGGGTCGTCGGCGAGCTTGCCGTTGGTGCGGAACCAGACCTGCGACCGGGGCTCGCGCGGCTCGCCGACGCTGCCCCAGGGCGGGGTGTCGGCGTACCGGAGGTCGACCGCCGCGCGGGCCTCGATCAGGCGCTCGGCGACCGGGGCCGGGAGATGGCGCGGCAGGATCTCGGCGGCCGTCGGGAGGGTCTCGGGGTCCGGCGCGGGCGGCATGGCCGCCTGGTGGTCGAGGCCCTCCTCGTACGTCTGGAACGACGCCGAGAGGTGGAAGATCGGCTGGCCGTGCTGGACGGCGACGACCCGCCGCGTGGTGAAGGAGCGGCCGTCGCGGATGCGGTCCACGGTGTAGACGATCGGCGCGCCCGGGTCACCGGGGCGCAGGAAGTACGCATGGAGCGAGTGGGCGAGCCGGTCCTCCGGGACGGTCCGGCCGGCCGCGACCAGCGCCTGCGCGGCGACCTGGCCGCCGAACACGCGCGGGACGAGGGCCGACCGGGACTCGCCGCGGAAGATGTCCTGCTCGATCCGCTCCAGGTCGAGCAGATCGAGCAGGGAGTCGAGCGCTTCCGTCACCTGGCTTACAGGCCCATCGACTTGGCGATGATGGTCTTCATGATCTCGCTGGTGCCGCCGTAGATGCGGTTGACGCGGTTGTCGGCGTACAGGCGGGCGATCGGGTACTCGTTCATGTAGCCGTAGCCGCCGTGCAGCTGGAGGCAGCGGTCGATGACGCGGTGGGCGACCTCGGTGCAGAACAGCTTGGCGCTCGCGGCCTCGGCCGGGGTCAGCTCGCCGGCGTCCAGGGCCTCCAGGGCGCGGTCGGCGACCGCCTGCGCGGCGTCCACCTCGGCCTGGCAGGCGGCCAGCTCGAACTTGGTGTTCTGGAAGGACGCGACCGGCTTGCCGAAGACCGTGCGGTCGGTGACGTACTGCTGGGCGAACCGGATGGCCGCGGCGGCCTGCGCGTACGCGCCGAAGGCGATGCCCCAGCGCTCGGAGGCCAGGTTGTGGCCGAGGTAGGAGAACCCCTTGCCCTCCTCGCCGAGGAGGTCCTCGACCGGGACCTTGACGTCGACGAAGGCCAGCTCGGCGGTGTCGGAGGTCTTCAGGCCCAGCTTGTCCAGCTTGCGGCCCACCGAGTAGCCCTCGGACTTGGTGTCCACCGCGAAGAGCGAGATGCCGAAGCGGCGGTCCTCGGCGGTGGGGGCGGAGGTGCGGGCGCAGACGATCACGCGGTCCGCGTGCACACCGCCGGTGATGAAGGTCTTGGCGCCGTTGAGGACGTAGTGCGTGCCGTCCTCGGAGAGCTTGGCGGTGGTCTTCATGCCCGCGACGTCGGAGCCGGTGCCCGGCTCGGTCATCGCCAGCGCCCACATCTCCTCGCCGGTGACGAACTTCGGCAGGTAGCGCTTCTTCTGCTCGTCGGAGGCGAGCATCTTGATGTAGGGGAGGGCGAGCAGGACGTGCACGCCCGAGCCGCCGAACTGCACGCCCGCGCGCGCCGTCTCCTCGTACATCACGGCCTCGAACTTGTGCGTGTCCAGGCCCGCGCCGCCGAACTCCTCGGGGACGTTGATGCCGAAGACGCCCAGCTCGCCGAGCTTGTAGTAGAAGTCGCGGGGCGCCTGGCCGGCCGCGAACCACTCGTCGTAGACGGGGACGACCTCGGACTCGATGAAGGCGCGGATGGTCTCCCGGAACGCCTCGTGGTCCTCGTTGAATACGGTACGGCGCACCGACGCCTCCTGTGTCCTGGGTACGGTCTGGCTAAGCGCTTGCTCAGAGGAAGTTACCGGGCAGTCATAGCGGCTGTCCAGGGTCGTTCATGTCACAACGACTCAGTGCCACCGCAACGCGAACCACAGCTCCATCCGCACCTCCGCGTCGTCCAGGTCCGCGTCGAGCAGCGCCGCGCACCGCGCGATCCGCTGCCGGACGGTGTTGCGGTGCACCCCGAGCGCCGTGGCCGTACGGTCCCAGCTGCCGTGCAGCGACAGCCACACCCGCAGGGTCTCGGTCAGGGGCTCCGCGAGCGGGGCGAGGACGGTACGGGCGTACGCGGCCGCCTCCTCGGGCGCCACCAGCCCGGCCAGGCCCGCCTCCCGGTGGTGGCGCGCCAGCGGTACGTGCCCGGCCTCGGCGCGGCGCAGGGCGCGGGCCGCCTGGAGGTCCGCCTCACCGAGCCCGTCGGGGGCGGCCGGGGCGCTGACTCCGAGCGTCCAGCCCGGGTGCGGCGCCGGCTCCCGTCCGGCGGGCAGCAGGGCCCGTACGGCACCCGGCTCCCCGAGGTCCAGCAGCGGCGTGCCCAGCGGGGGCGGCGGGCCCTCGCCGCGCGCGTGCACCACGGTCCACGGGGCCTCGCCGAGCAGCGGAGCCACGTCGGCGGGCGCGGCCCCCAGCAGCAGGCGCACCAGGGCGGTGGAGCGCGCGGCCTCGTCGGCGCCCTGGTGCGGCGCGGTCAGCAGCGACAGCAGGACCACCGCGACGCCCGCGATCGTGTGGTCCCCGGGCTCGCGGCGCGGGGCGGCGAGCCCCAGCGTCAGGCGCAGGTCGCCGCCGAGCGCGTACGCCGCGAGGTGGACGCCGCCCGAGGTGTCGGTCGCGGAGGCGGCCCGGCTCCCGGTCCCGCGCCCGGCCCGGAGCACCCCGGCCAGGCGTTCCAGGGCCTCCCGGGTCTCCGGCTCCACGGGCCGCCCGGCCGCCGCGTACTCCGTGCCGTCCGGCGCGTACAGGGCGGCCCGGCCCGACAGCCGGGACGCCAGCGCGTGCAGCACCGCCGGTACCGGGTCCGGCCGCGCCGCCGCGGTCGCGAGCGACTGCTGCGCCTCCGTCACGCGCCGCAGCTCGTGGTGGCGCGCCTGCGCCATGAGCCGCCACACCGCGCGCCCCACCGCCGCGAACGGCGTCCTCGGCGGCACCTCCAGCAGCGGCAGCCCATGCCGGGCGCAGGCCGCGACCAGGGCGTCCGGCACCGTGTCGTAGACCGGCGTCACACCGAAGCCGAGCGCCGCCGCGCCCGCCGCGACCACGCGCGCGACGTACCGCTCCGGATCCGTCAGCTGCACACCCGCCGTCAGCAGCAGCTCGCCGCCGAGCAGGTACGGATACGGGTCGGCCATCTCGGAGGTGTGCACCCAGTGGATCTCCACCTCCGGAGACCCGGCGATCAGCCGCAGGCCCAGGTTCTCGCGGGCGAGGAGCGCCGACAGGGGGATGACCGGGCCGGGCGGGGTCGGCTTCGCCTCGGACATGGACACTTGCTCCATCAGGAAGTGGGGTAGTGGAGGAAACGTACACTTCTGTCGGACTTCCCAGCCACCTACTGTCGGGTCCAGGAGTACGAAATCCGAACGTCCGAAGCTCCGAACGTCCGAACAGAAGGCAGAAGGCGACCGACATGACCAGCAGCACCCCCGAGACGCCGCGCGGCCCCATCGACTCGTCCCGCATCCCGCGGTACGCCGGACCCGCGACGTTCGCGCGGCTGCCGCGGCTCGACGAGGTCGGCACCGCCGACGTCGCCGTCATCGGCGTGCCCTTCGACTCCGGCGTGTCGTACCGCCCCGGCGCCCGCTTCGGCGGCAACGCCATCCGTGAGGCCTCGCGCCTGCTGCGCCCGTACAACCCGGCGCAGGACGCCTCCCCCTTCGCGCTCGCGCAGGTCGCGGACGGCGGCGACATCGCTGTGAACCCCTTCAACATCAACGAGGCCGTCGAGACGGTCGAGGCCGCCGCCGACGAGCTGCTCGGCACCGGCGCCCGCCTCATGACGCTGGGCGGCGACCACACCATCGCGCTGCCCCTGCTGCGCTCGGTCGCCAAGAAGCACGGCCCCGTCGCCCTGCTCCACTTCGACGCCCACCTCGACACCTGGGACACCTACTTCGGCGCCGAGTACACGCACGGCACGCCGTTCCGCCGGGCCGTCGAGGAGGGCATCCTCGACACCGAGGCGCTCTCCCACGTGGGTACCCGCGGCCCGCTGTACGGCAAGCAGGACCTGACCGACGACGAGAAGATGGGCTTCGGCATCGTCACCTCCGCCGACGTCTACCGGCGCGGCGCCGACGAGATCGCCGACCAGCTGCGCCAGCGCATCGGCGACCGCCCGCTGTACATCTCCATCGACATCGACTGCCTCGACCCGGCCCACGCCCCCGGCACCGGCACCCCGGAGGCGGGCGGCATGACCTCCCGCGAGCTGCTGGAGATCCTGCGCGGCCTGGCCTCCTGCAACCTCGTCTCGGCCGACGTCGTCGAGGTCGCCCCGGCGTACGACCACGCCGAGATCACCTCGGTCGCCGCCTCGCACACGGCGTACGAGCTGACCACGATCATGTCCCGCCAGATCGCCGCGGCCCGCGCCTGACGAATCTCCGGACGCCCCGCCCCCGCCTCCCCCCGGGTCGGGTCGGGGCGTCCGGGCCGTGTCGGGGAGACTGGGCCGGAGCCGAACCGAGCCCTCGCAAAGGAACGACGCGTGACGCACGACCACGACCTGGTGCTGAGGCCCACCGCCGCGCAGACGGCCGCCGCCCTCAACCCCCCGGCGGGCCGCACGGGCGGCGATCTCGTCGTGGAGACGCTGGCCGGGCTGGGGGCCACCACGGTCTTCGGTCTGCCGGGCCAGCACGCGCTGGCGCTCTTCGACGCGGTGGGCCGTTCGACGCTCCGGTACGTGGGCCTGCGCACGGAGAGCAACGCGGGCTTCGCCGCCGACGCGTACGGCAGGATCACCGGCGAGGCCGCGCCGCTCCTGCTGTCGACCGGGCCGGGCGCCCTGATGTCGCTCGCGGCGCTCCAGGAGGCCGCAGCGGCCAGCGCGCCCGTGGTCGCCATCGCCAGCCAGGTGCCGGTCGGCGGGCTGGGCGGGGGCCGCCGCGGGCATCTGCACGAGCTGCGCGACCAGCAGGCGTCGTTCCGCGACGTCGTGAAGTCGGTGCACACGGTCCGTACCGCCTCGCAGATCCCGTCGGCGGTCGCCGACGCGTGGCGCTCCGCGCTGACCGTGCCGCACGGGCCGGTCTGGGTGGAGATCCCGCAGGACGTGCTGCTCGCCGAGACCTCCCTGCCGGTCGTCACCGCCCCGGACGCCTTCCCCGACGAGCTGGTGCCCCGCCCGGAGCTCACGGCCGTCGCCGCGCACCTGCTGGCGCACGCCGAGCGCCCGGCGATCATCGCGGGCGGCGGGGTCGTACGCTCCGACGCGTCCGGCAAGCTGCGGGCCCTGGCGGAGCGGCTCCAGGCGCCGGTGGTGACGACCTTCGGCGGCAAGGGCGCCTTCCCGTGGCAGCACCCGCTGTCCCTCCAGTCCTGGCTGGAGGACCGCCACATGACGGACTTCCTCGAGGACGCGGACGTCCTGCTGGTCGTCGGCTCCGGGCTCGGCGAACTGTCCTCGAACTACCACACGTTCGCCCCGCGCGGCCGGGTCGTCCAGATCGAGGCCGACCTGGGCAAGCTGGAGTCCAACCACCCGGCCCTGGGCATCCACGCCGACGCGCGGCTCGCGCTCTCCGCCCTGCTGGAGACGCTGGAGGCGGTTCCGCCGCGCGAGGACGACACGGCCGCCGAGCGCGTCCGTACGGTGCTGGGCAAGGTGCGAGGCCGGCTCGCGGCCCAGGACCTGACCCTGGAGCAGCGGGTCCTCGGCGCCGTACGCGAGGCCCTGCCGGACGACGCGCCCAGCTTCTGGGACATGACGGTCCTCGCCTACTGGGCCTGGTCCGCCTTCGACGCCCGCCGCCCCAACACCATGCACTCCGCCCAGGGCGCGGGCGGCCTCGGCTACGCCTTCCCGGCGGCGCTCGGGGCGGCGGTCGCCGACCCGACCACCCCGGTCCTGGCCGTCTCCGGCGACGGGGGCGCCATGTACTCCCTCGCCGAGCTCGCGACGGCGCAGCAGTACGGCCTCGACGTCACCTGGCTCATCGTCGACGACGGCGGCTACGGCATCCTGCGCGAGTACATGACGGACGCCTTCGGCCGGGCCACCGGCACGGAGCTGACCCGCCCCGACTTCGTCGCCCTCGCCGGGTCCTTCGGCGTCCCGGCCGTCCGCACGACACCGGACGCCCTGCGCGAGGACCTCGCCGCGTCCCTCGCCACGCCCGGCCCCTCGGTGGTCGTCCTGCCGGCACTGCTGCGGATGTTCGCGCCGACGCACCTCACGGAGCCCGTCACGCCCGGCGCGTGAGGGGCCGCGGTTCTCCCGGCCCGTGCCGACCACGCACAGCGCCTTCAGCGTCGCGTACAACTTTCCGGCCCGTCACGCGTCTGGAAAGGCGTGACCTCCATACTCCGCCATCCCCGGCGCGGCGCGCTCCGCGCCGCCCTCGCCCTCGGGGTGCTGCTGCCCGTCGTCGCCACGGCGACGCCCGCGAGCGCCGCGCCCCCGGCCGTGACGTGCACGTCCGGCAAGTCCGGACTGGCCGCCAAGCTGTCGCAGGACATCGCCGCGGCCCTCAAGGGCCGCGCGTCCATGACGGCCGTCGCCGTGCACGACCGCACCACCAACACGCACTGCGAGCTCCGCGCGACGCAGAAGTTCGACTCGGCGAGCATCGTGAAGACGACCGTCCTCGCGGCCCTGCTGTGGGACGCGGGCAAGCAGGGCCGCGGGCTGACCCAGCGCGAGGTGAACCTGACCACGGCCATGATCACCAAGTCGGACAACGCCTCCACCAGCACCCTGTGGAAGCAGCTCGGCGTGGCGAAGATCAACGGCTTCCTGCGGGCCGCCGGCATGACCCAGACCGTGCCCGGCTCCGGCGGCTACTGGGGCCTCACCCAGATCACCGCCCGCGACCAGCGCAAGCTGCTCGACCTGGTCACCGTGAAGAACACCGTCCTGACCGACAGCTCCCGCTCCTACATCCGCAAGCTCATGCGGAACGTCGTCTCCTCCCAGCGCTGGGGGACCCCCGCCGGCGCGCCCGCCGGCACGACCGTCCACGTCAAGAACGGCTGGCTGTCGCGCGCCACGCACGGCTGGCGGGTGCACAGCATCGGCCTCTTCACCAGCAGCACCGCGAACTACTCGATCACCGTCCTCACGCACGACAACAAGACGATGAACGACGGCATCAACACCATCCAGGCCGTCTCCCGGGTGGTCCACCGCGACCTCAACCCGACCGCGTCGAAGATGGGCAAGACCTTCCAGCTGCCCGCCGTCCCCCAGGAGGCCATGCCTCCGGTACCGGAAACGGGACCCGCCCACCCGGCGGGATGAAAATCGCATTTCAGCGTGTTGGTGCTTCCGGCGGAACAGACAACGGGAGGCACCAGTGGTGGCGGCGGACACGACCGCGGAACGAGGATGGGCACGGCGGCTGGCCGGTTACGCCTGGCGATACCGGCGCAACGTCGTGCTCGCCCTCGGTTCGTCCCTCGCGGGCATGGCCGTCATGGCCGTCGTCCCGCTGATCACCAAGATCGTCATCGACGACGTCGTCGGTGCCGGAACCCGGTCCCTCGCGGTATGGACCGGGCTCCTCATCGCCGCCGCCGTCGTCGTCTACGTCCTGACGTACATCCGCCGCTACTACGGCGGACGCCTCGCCCTCGACGTGCAGCACGACCTGCGCACCGAGATGTACGACACGATCATGCGGCTCGACGGGCGGCGGCAGGACCAGCTGTCCACCGGCCAGGTCGTCGGCCGCGCCACCAGCGACCTGCAACTTATTCAGGGTCTTCTCTTCATGCTCCCGATGACCATCGGGAACATCCTGCTCTTCCTCATCTCGCTCGGCATCATGGCGTGGCTCTCCCTCCCGCTCACCCTCGTCGCCATCGCCGTCGGCCCCGCCCTGTGGTTCATCGCCAAGCGCAGCCGCACCCGCCTCCACCCCGCCACCTGGTACGCCCAGGCCCAAGCCGGACACGTCGCGGGCGTCGTCGACGGCGCCGTGTCGGGCGTCCGCGTGGTCAAGGGCTTCGGGCAGGAGGAGCAGGAGACGCAGAAGCTGCGCGAGGCCAGCCGCAAGCTCTTCGCCGGCCGCCTGCGCACCATCAAGATGAACGCCCGGTACACCCCGGCGCTCCAAGCCGTGCCCGCCCTCGGGCAGGTCGCCATGCTGGCGCTCGGCGGCTGGCTCGCCACCCGCGGCCAGATCACCCTCGGCACCTTCGTCGCCTTCTCCACCTACCTCGCCCAGCTCGTCGGACCGGTCCGCATGCTCGCCATGGTCCTCACCGTCGGCCAGCAGGCCCGCGCGGGCGTCGAGCGGGTCCTGGAGCTCATCGACACCGAGCCCGTCATCAAGGACGGCACGAAGGAGCTCCCGGCCGACGCGCCCGCGAGCGTCGAGTTCGACGACGTGTCCTTCGCGTACGAGGACGGGCGCCCGGTCCTGGACGGCTTCTCGCTGGAGATCCGGCCCGGCGAGACCGTCGCCGTCGTCGGCTCCTCCGGCAGCGGCAAGTCCACCGTCTCGCTGCTCCTGCCCCGCTTCTACGACGTGACGCACGGCGCCGTCCTGGTCGGCGGGCACGACGTGCGCGAGCTGACCCTCGCCTCCCTGCGCGACGCCATCGGGCTCGTACCGGAGGACAGCTTCCTCTTCTCCGACACCGTCCGCGCGAACATCGCCTACGGCAAACCCGGCGCCACCGAGGACGAGATACGCGCCGCCGCGCGGGCCGCCCAGGCCGACGGCTTCATCAGCGACCTCCCCGGCGGCTACGACACCAAGGTCGGCGAGCACGGGCTCACCCTCTCCGGCGGCCAGCGCCAGCGCATCGCCCTCGCCCGCGCCATCCTCACCGACCCCAGGCTCCTGCTCCTCGACGACGCCACCTCCGCCGTCGACGCGCGCGTCGAACACGAGATCCACGAAGCGCTGCGCTCCGTCATGGCCGAGCGCACCACCCTCCTCATCGCCCACCGCCGCTCCACCCTGAACCTCGCCGACCGGATCGCCGTCCTCGACGACGGGCGGCTCTCCGACATCGGCACCCACGACGAGCTCCAGCGGCGCTCCGCGCTCTACCGGCAGCTCCTCACCGACCCCGACGAGCTCGGCGGCGTCTCGCCCGGCCACGCCCTCCCCGTGGACGTCCCCGAGGACCACACCGTCCGCGAGGAGCTCGACGCCGAGTTCGACGCGGAACGCGGCATCACGCCCGCCCTCTGGGAGCGCGACGCCGACCCGGCCGGCGCCGCCTCCGAGACCCCCGGCGCCACGCCCGAGCTGCTCGCGCAGGTCGAAGCCCTGCCCCCGGCGGCCGACACCCCGGACATCGACGAGGCGCGGGCGGTCACGCCCGAGGAGTCGTACGGGCTGCGCCGACTGCTGCGCGGCTTCGGCCTGCCGCTCCTGGTCAGCCTGGGGCTCGTCGCCCTCGACGCGGGTGCGGGCCTGCTGCTGCCCATCCTCATCCGGCACGGCATCGACGAAGGAGTGGAGCAGCTCGCCCTCGGCGCGGTGTGGGCCGCCTCGGCGCTGGGGCTGCTCACCGTCGTCGTGCAGTGGGCGGCCCAGACCGGCGAGATACGGATGACCGGCCGCACCGGCGAGCGGGTGCTGTACGCGCTGCGCCTGAAGATCTTCGCGCAGCTCCAGCGGCTCGGGCTCGACTACTACGAGCGCGAGCTGACCGGC
The DNA here is from genome assembly GCF_040611175.1 of Streptomyces sp. NPDC003036. Lineage (NCBI taxonomy): Bacteria > Bacillati > Actinomycetota > Actinomycetes > Kitasatosporales > Streptomycetaceae > Streptomyces > Streptomyces sp. NPDC003036. Next base: position 110,421 of record NZ_JBEXNO010000003.1, read on the forward strand.
CGCATCATGACCCGCATGACCACCGACGTCGACGCCCTGTCGACGTTCCTCCAGACCGGACTCGTCACCGCCTTCGTCTCCGTGGTGACCTTCTTCGGCATCATGGTCGCCCTCGTCGTGATCGACGTGCAGCTCGCCCTGGTCGTCTTCGCCACCCTGCCCGTGCTGGTCATCGGGACGGTGTTCTTCCGCCGGTCGAGCGTCAAGGCGTACGAGCTCGCGCGCGAGCGCATCAGCGCCGTCAACGGCGACCTCCAGGAGTCGGTGTCCGGGCTGCGGATCGTGCAGGCGTTCCGGCGCGAGCGCACGGGCGCGGCGCGCTTCGCCGAGCGCAGCTCGTCGTACCGCGAGGCCCGCGTCCGGGGCCAGTGGCTCATCTCGATCTACTTCCCCTTCGTCCAGCTCCTGTCGTCCGTCGCCGCGGCGGCCGTCCTCATCGTGGGCGCGGGCCGCGTGGAGGCGGGCACCCTCACCACCGGCGCCCTCGTCGCGTACCTGCTCTACATCGACCTGTTCTTCGCGCCCGTGCAGCAGCTCTCGCAGGTCTTCGACGGCTACCAGCAGGCCGCGGTCTCCCTCGGCCGCATCCAGGAGCTCCTGCGGGAGCCGACGTCGACGGCCGCGCCCGCGCGGCCGCGGGAGGTGTCCGCGCTGCGGGGCGAGATCGCCTTCGAGAAGGTCTCCTTCGCCTACGGGGACGAGGAAGAGGCCCTCACCGGCGTCGACCTGCGCATCCCGGCCGGCCAGACCGTCGCCTTCGTCGGCGAGACCGGCGCCGGCAAGTCGACGCTCGTCAAGCTCGTCGCCCGCTTCTACGACCCGACGTCCGGCCGCGTCACCGTCGACGGCACCGACCTGCGCGACCTCGACCTCACCGCGTACCGCCACCGCCTCGGCGTCGTCCCCCAGGAGGCGTACCTCTTCCCGGGCACCGTCCGCGACGCCATCGCGTACGGGCGCCCCGAGGCGAGCGACGCGGAGGTCGAGGCGGCGGCGCGGGCCGTCGGCGCGCACGACATGATCGCCACGCTCGACGGCGGCTACCTCCACGAGGTCGCCGAGCGCGGCCGCAACCTCTCGGCGGGCCAGCGCCAGCTGATCGCCCTCGCCCGCGCCGAGCTCGTCGACCCGGACGTCCTCCTCCTCGACGAGGCGACGGCGGCGCTGGACCTCGCGACCGAGGCCCAGGTCAACGCCGCGACCGACCGCCTGGCCGGGCGCCGCACCACCCTGGTGGTCGCCCACCGGCTCACCACGGCGGCCCGCGCGGACCGCGTGATCGTCATGGACCACGGCCGCGTGGCGGAGGACGGCACCCACGAGGAGCTCCTGGCGAGGGGCGGGCGGTACGCCCGGCTGTGGGCGACGTTCGTGGGCGAGGCGCCGGTGGTGGCGTGAGGGCGGCTCGTGTCCGGTGGGTGCGGGTCGGGTGCCGGGGGTTCCGGTGGGGGGTGGTCGGACTCTCGTTCACCGCGCTTCGCGCGAGTTCAGTCGTTTTACGTCCGACCACCCCCCACGCTCCACCCCCGTCCCCCTCGCGGGGGTGGTCCCCGCCGGGCTGGTCGCTCAGGCGACCAGTAGGTGCCCGTGGTCGTCGAACAAGGCGCGGACTTCCGGTACGTCCTGGAACCCTTGCAGGCGCCGCAGCACGGTGCGTGATCGCTCGGCCGTACGCTCGGACGCCAAGTCGCCGGACACCTCGATGACCTGCCGTGCTTCCTCCGCTGCCTGCTCAGGCTCATTCGCGTCGGCGAGGGCGACAGCCAGCCATGACCGGTACAGGGCCAGTTCCCGGGCGTGGGTGGCGTCGTAACGGCCGAGTACGCCGCTCAGGAGCGGCACGGCACGCAGGGGGCGTCGCAGCTCTGTGAGGACGCGGGCGTCCATGACCTCGAGTTCCTCACGGCTCACCCAGTAGGCCCATGCCGGTTCTTCCGCACCGTCCGCGTCCGTCAGGGCGTCGTGTGCCTCGCCGAGCGCACGCATCGCCTCTTGAGCCTCCCCGACTCGGGTATGCGCCCAGGCCACGCGGTCCAGAAACAGGGCGCGGGTCTTGGCCGGGGCGGCCGAGCCGGCTTCCGTCACGGCCGCACGCGCCAGCTCGACACCCTCGCGCTCCCGACCGGTATTGGCATGCTGGTAGGCGAGGCTGCCCGCCAGGTTGGCGACCAGCGGTCCGTTGCCCGCCTGGCGTGCGGCGGAGATCCCGAGCGTGTAGGCGCGCTCGGCCTCCTCATGACGCCCCGCGTCGGACGCGATCCACCCGGCGATCTGGGCAAGCTCGCCCACCTGTACGAGCAGGGCCCGCTCCGTTTCCTCGGTGTACGTGGCTTCGCGGTGCAGATGTACGGCGGCGCTCAGCTCGCGGAACGCGGGCGCGATGAGGTCACCTCCCGCCAGTACGTCGTCGGCGAGCCTGAGTCCGTGAACGCGCGCCGCGAGGACGCTCACGGCGTCGCGGCCGATGCGACGCCCGGTGCGCGCCCTCAGCGACTCGAGCGCGTCGCCGGGAGGGAGCAGCTCGGCAAGGGTCGCGGTGGGTCCGGCAAGGCGGCCGTGCTCCTCGCCCCTGGCGTAAGCGGCGGCCCGCGCAAGATCGGGTAGCGGTGCGCTCAGGGCCTGGGCGATGAAGGGCAGCCACGCCTCCGGGACACGTGCGCCGCGCTCCCACCGGGAGACCTCGTTCCGCGTGACCGATTGGACGCCGGACAGGGCGCACAGCATGTCGGCCAACCGGCGCTGACTGACCCCCGAGCGCTTCCGCAGCCGGGCCAGGTACGCGCCGAACTGCCGCCTCCGCTCCCGCACCATGGCAGCCCCCTTCCCCCGCCAAGTCTGGCCCCTCCCTGGCCCCCTGTCCGGCTCCTCCCGGAGTTCTCCCGCAGCGATTTCATTCCATGCGAGGGCCCCGGCGACCGCGCGAACGGCCCCGGGGCGTGGCCGATCTGAACGGAGCAGACCGACGTGCGTTTCCTATCACGAGCACTCGAACGGGTGAGAGCGCTGCTGGTCGGGCCGCCCAAGCCAGGCATGCAGAGCAGCCCCGCCGCGCAGCAGCCGGGCCCGCAGCCTTGGCGGCGGCCGCCGGAGGAATGGGGAGCCGTCCTGACCCGGGCGCGGCTGCGCCGGGCCTTCAACGCCCCTCCGCCCGCGACCGTACCGGTACGGCTCTACGTGCTCGACCCGCGGGAGCGGGCACGCGCGCGAGGTCTCCTGGAGGCGGGGCGGTGACGTCGAGTCGCGTGGAGCCGTGGACGCCACCACAGGGCCCCGACGTCGAGTTGGTGCCCGCCGGTCGCTGGTGGGACGCCGTGAGGGCGCCCTCGTGCGTCGGGGTCAGCGTCCTCGCGCGGTTGGGCGAGGACAGCGGCGCGGTGATCGAGGACGGGTTCGGAGCCACCTTCTACTGGTTCGTGGGGCCCGGCGCCGCCGACGCGTGGGAGCTGCCGCAGTCCTACGTGACCGTCCGGGGGACGGCGACGTACGTCGCCGTGCCGCCCGTGACGCGCACGGAGGGCCCCGGCCTGCGCTGGGCCGTGCCGTTCAGTACGACGCGCTGCCTCACGGACCCGGCGCTGCTGCACGCCACCCTCGCGGCGGAGCTCGACGCCATGATCGGACCGCGATGACCGAACCCCCCGCCGGGCAGCGTCTTTTCGTGCTGGGCACCCTCCTCCTGCCGTGCGAGCCCTGCTGCGGTGCCCGCATCTTCGGCGGGAGTCATGAAGCCTGCACGGGCACGAGCTCGATGGGCCTCACCGGCCGGGAGATCGTGCCGGTGCGGCCGGCGCCGTGCCCCTGCGATCACCGGCCTCGGCCGTCACGGCGCCCATGAGGCGGACACCCGCCGGGCCTGCCGTCTGGCCCGCCGTACCTGAACCTCCTACGGCGTAGCGGCGGAAGAGGGCGCAGCGCCCACCGACCGCGCCAGCCGCGCCGCCAGGTCTCCGACGTACGACGCCAACGCCTCCGGCCCGTGGACCGTGAACTCGCAGTCGACCAGGGCCAGTCGCACCGCGAGCCACTCCACCGCGTCGGCGGAGCGGGCGCGCAGGCGGCAGGTGTCCGGGCCCGTCGGGGTGGGGGCGAGGTGGTCGGGGAGGCGGGACGCCACGAAGGAGGCGGGGGCCGCGAAGGTGACGTCGAGCTCGTGTTCCGCGCGGGAGCCCGCCGCCGAGTGCGACAGCATCTGGGCCGCGTCACCGCCCGGCAGCTCGCGGGGCGTGAAGCGCGCCCCGGTCGGGAAGGGCTCGCTGACGCGGTCGACGCGGAAGGTGCGCCAGTCCTCGCGCCCGAGGTCGTACGCGACCAGGTACCAGCGCCACCCCGTCGAGACCAGCCGGTACGGCTCGACCTGCCGCTTGCTCTCGGCGCCGTCGCCCGCGCGGTACGCGAAGCGCAGCCGCTCCTGCCGGGTCACCGCGCCCGCCAGCGCGGTCAGCGTGGAGGGCGCGACCGTCGCCCCGTCGCCGCGCGTCAGCGGGATGGTCGCGTTCTGGAGGGTGGAGACCCGGGCCCGCAGCCGTGACGGCAGTACCTGCTCCAGTTTCGCCAGCGCCCGTACCGACGCCTCCTCGACGCCCTCGATGGCGTGCCCGGCCCCCGCCCGCAGCCCGACGGCGATGGCGACGGCTTCCTCGTCGTCGAGCAGCAGCGGCGGCATCGCGGCCCCGGCGACGAGCCGGTAGCCGCCGAGCGGGCCCTTCAGCGCCTCGACCGGATAGCCCAGGTCCCGCAGGCGGTCGATGTCCCGCCGGATCGTGCGCGCGGTCACGCCCAGGCGCTCGGCGAGCTCGCTGCCGGGCCATTCGCGCGGGGTCTGGAGGAGCGACAGGAGAGTCAGGAGTCGTGCCGGAGTGTCCGTCATGCCTTCCAGGATGCGGCCGCTATAGGACACGTTCTGTCCTACAGCCCGATTAGCTTTCGGGACATGACCTTCACGCAGGACCTGTCACCGACCAGTAGTCCCTCGGCGGCCGACCCGAAGAGCTCCGCCGAGGGCGCCGTCAGCGGCGCCGACCGGCGGCGCTGGCTCGCGCTCGCCATCGTCATGACCGCCGCCTTCATGGACCTGGTCGACGTCACCATCGTCAACATCGCCATCCCCAGCATCGAACGCGATCTCGCCGCCTCCTTCGGCGCGATCCAGTGGATCACCGCCGGGTACGCGCTCGCCTTCGCCGCCGGGCTCATCACCGGCGGCCGCCTCGGCGACATCTACGGCCGCAAGCGGGTCTTCCTCCTCGGGATGACGGGCTTCACCCTCGCCTCCGCGCTGTGCGGCTTCGCCGCGAGCCCGGAGATGCTCGTCGGCTCGCGCCTCCTCCAGGGCGCGATGGCCGCACTGATGGTGCCGCAGGTGCTGGCGATCATCCACGTCACCTTCCCGGCGCACGAGCGCGGCAAGGTGTTCGGGATGTTCGGCGCGATCGTCGGCCTCGGAGCCGTATCCGGCCCGCTCCTCGGCGCCCTGCTCACCCAGTGGAACCTCTTCGGCCTCGAATGGCGCCCGATCTTCCTGATCAACCTGCCCGTCGGCATCGCCGGCCTCATCCTGGGCCGCCGGTTCATCACCGAGTCGCGCGCCGACAAGGCGCTCCGCCTCGACCTGGTCGGCGTGGCACTGGCGACGCTCGCCCTGTTGATGCTGCTGTATCCGCTGACGCGCGGCCGCGAGACGGGCTGGCCGCTGTGGGGCCACGTCTGCATGGTGGGCAGCCTGGCGGTGTTCGCCGCGTTCGTGGCGTACGAGAAGTACAAGGCGCGCAAGGACGGTTCGCCGCTCGTCGAGCTGTCGCTGTTCCGGGTGAAGAGCTTCGCCGCGGGCATCGCCGTACAGCTCACCTTCGGTGTCGTCCTGGGCATCTTCTTCCTGGTCTGGACGCTGTACATGCAGGTCGGCCTCGGCTGGAGCCCGCTGAAGGCCGGGCTGACCGGGGTGCCCTTCTCCATCGCCGTGTCCGTGGCGGCAGGCATGTCCGTGCAGAAGCTGGTGCCGCGCTTCGGGCGGAAGGTGCTCCAGGCGGGCGCGCTGACGATGGCCACCGGGCTGCTGCTCTACATCTGGGAGGCCGGGCAGTACGGCACCGGCATCACGCCCTGGCAGATGACCGCGCCGCTGGTCATCATGGGCGCGGGCATGGGCCTGATCGTGGCGCCGCTGACGGACGCGGTGCTGTCGGGGGTGCCGCGCGAGCACGCCGGTTCGGCCTCCGGTCTGATCAACACGACCGGGCAGATGGGCAATGCCCTGGGCCTCGGGCTGGTGTCGGTGGTCTTCTTCGGGACCGTCGACGAGGCGGCGCCGGTCCCGGCGCAGCTCGGCGCGGTATTCGTGGACGCGTTCCAGAACGCGCTGTGGTGGGTCGTGGCGGTGCTGGCCCTGATCTTCGTGGTGATGTCGGCGCTGCCGGCCAAGCCGAAGCAGGAGGCGGGCGCGCACTGAGCCCCCCGTGCCCGAATGTGTTTACGTACGCGCCGACCGGGCGTACGGTGAGGGAAGAACAAAACACTCGGGCATGGAACGGAATCAATCCCACATGTACGCACCGGAGCGCCAGCACGAGATCGTGCGCCTCGCCCGCGAGAGCGGCCGGGTCGACGTGCTCTCCCTCGCCGAGGAGTTCCAGGTCACCGCCGAGACCATCCGGCGCGACCTCAAGGCACTCGATCGCGCCGGGCTGCTGCGCCGGGTGCACGGCGGGGCCATCCCGGCCGGGCGGCTGGGCTTCGAGCCGGACCTCGCCGAGCGCGAGTCCACCGCCGCCGACGAGAAGGACCGCATCGCGAAGGCGGCGCTCGCCGAGGTGCCCGAGGACGGCACCGTCGTCCTCGACGCGGGTTCCACCGTGGGACGGCTGGCCGCGGTCCTGCCGCCGGACCGGTCGCTGACCGTCGTCACCCACGCCCTGCCCGTCGCCGCGCGGCTCGCCGACCACCCGGGCATCGCGCTCCACCTGGTCGGCGGCCGGGTCCGGCACAGCACGCGCGCCGCCGTCGACGCGTGGGCGCTGGCGGCGTACGGGCAGATCCGCGCCGACGTCGCCTTCGTCGGAGCGAACGGCTACTCCGCCGCGCACGGCCTGACCACCCCGGACCTCGCCGAGGCCGCCGTCAAGCGGGCCGTCGTCGCGGCGGCGCGCCGCGTGGTGCTGCTCGCCGACTCCGGCAAGTACGGCCAGGAGCACTTCGCCCGCTTCGGCGGCCTCGCCGACGTGGACCTCCTCATCACCGACACCGGGCTCGCCGCCGAGGACGCGGCGGCCATCGAGGCGGCCGGCACGGAGGTCGTACGCGCATGATCCTCACGGTCACGCCCAACCCCTCGCTCGACCGGACGTACGAGGTGCCGGTGCTGGAGCGCGGCGAGGTGCTGCGCGCCACCGGCGAGCGCACGGACCCCGGCGGCAAGGGCGTCAACGTCTCGCGGGCCGTCGCGGCAGCGGGATACCGCACCGTCGCGGTCGTACCGCTGGGTGGCGCGCCGGGCGCGCTCGTCGCCGAGCTGCTCGCCGCACAGGGCATCGAGGTCGCCCCGGTCCCCCTCAAGGGGGACACGCGCTCCAACATCGCCGTCGTCGAACCGGACGGCACCCTCACCAAGATCAACGCACCCGGGCCCGCGCTCACCCCCGCCGAGTCGGAGGCGATCCTCGCGGCGGTCGGAGCGTACGCGTCCGACGCAGACTGCACCTGGGTCGCCTGCGGCGGCAGCCTGCCGCGGGGCCTCCCGCCCGAGTGGTACGCCGACCTCGTGACGCGTGCGCACGGGTACGGGGCGCGCATCGCGCTGGACACCTCGGGGCCCTCGTTGACGGCTGCGCTGCGCGGCCGGCCCGACGTGGTGAAGCCCAACGCCGAGGAGCTCGCCGAGGCGGTCGGCCGGCCCCTCGCCACGGTCGGCGACGCCGTCAAGGCGGCCGAGGAGCTGCTGGCCGGGGGCGCGGGCGCGGTGCTGGCCAGCCTCGGCGCCGACGGCCAGCTCCTCGTCACCGCCTCCGGCGCCCTCTACGGCCACGCCGCCGTCCCCGCCGGCTCCGTACGCAGCGACGTCGGCGCCGGAGACGCCTCCCTGGCGGGCTTCCTCGCGGCGGGCGGCGAAGGCCCTGACGCCCTCATGGCGGCGGTCGCGCACGGCGCTGCGGCGGTCCAACTGCCCGGCAGCGAGATGCCGACCCCCACGGACCTGGACCCGGCGGCGGTCACCGTCACCGCCGACGTACCCCTCGACCTGGCACTCGGCGAGCAAGGAGCCCGCGATGCATGAACTGATCACCGCGGACCTGGTCGACCTCGACCTGGCCGCGCGGACGAAGGAAGAGGCGGCCCGTTCGCTCGCCGCGCGCATGGCGGCGCGGGGCCGGGTGACGGACCTCGACGGCTTCCTGGCCGATGTGGCGGCGCGCGAGGCGCAGATGCCGACGGGCCTGGACGGCGGCATCGGCATCCCGCACTGCCGCAGCGCGCACGTGACGGCGCCGACGCTCGCCTTCGGGCGCGCGGCCGACGGGATCGACTTCGGCGCGGCCGACGGCCCGGCGGACCTGGTCTTCCTCATCGCGGCCCCCGCGGGCGCGGACGACGCCCATCTGACGATCCTCTCCTCGCTGGCCCGCAGTCTGCTGGACCCCGACTTCACCTCCGCGCTCCGTTCCCTGAGCTCGCCGGAGGCCGCCGCCGCCCTGATCCGCGGTGACGCCACTCCTGCGGCCGGCGGTACGCCGCCGGAGACGGAGACGGAGACGGAGACAGAGCCGGAGCCGGAGGCCGTGGCCGATTCGCCCGCGCCCGGGCCCGCGCCCTTCCGGGTCGTCGCGGTGACCTCCTGTCCCACCGGGATCGCGCACACCTACATGGCCGCCGAGGCCCTCGAGCGGGCCGGGCAGGACGCCGGGGTCGAGGTGGTCGTCGAGACGCAGGGGTCGGCCGGATTCGCACGGCTCGACCCGGACGTCATCGCCGGCGCCGACGGCGTGATCCTCGCCCACGACGTGCCGGTCCGCGACAAGGAGCGGTTCGCCGGGAAGCCGACCGTCGACGTCGGCGTCAAGGCGGGCATCAACCGGGCCGCCGAGCTGATCGCCGAAGTCCGCGGCAAGGCCGAGCGCGGAGAGGTCACCGCCCCGGCAACCCCCGGCACCCCCGTCGAGAGCTCCGGCGAGCCGGGCGAGGGATACGGCACCAGGCTGCGCAAGTGGCTGATGTCGGGCGTCAGTTACATGGTGCCGTTCGTCGCCGCCGGCGGGCTCCTCATCGCCCTCGGCTTCGCCATCGGCGGCTACGCCATCGACCAGGCGCCCTCCGTCGCGGAGCAGTTCGCCTGGGGGCAGGCCGACAGCTGGGCCGCGCTGCTGTTCCAGATCGGCGGCCTGGCCTTCCAGTTCCTCATCCCGGTCCTCGCCGGTTACATCGCGTACGGCATGGCCGACCGCCCCGGGCTCGTCCCCGGCTTCGTCGGCGGCGCCGTCGCGCTGACGATCAACGCCGGGTTCCTCGGCGGCCTCGCCGCCGGACTGATCGCGGGCGGTGTCGTCCTGGCGATCCAGCGCGTCACCGTGCCCGCCCCGCTGCGGGGCATCATGCCCGTCGTCGTCATCCCCCTCCTCTCCGCCGCGATCGTCGGTTTCCTGATGTTCCTGGTGGTCGGCAAGCCCATCGCCGCGCTCCAGAAGGCGCTCACCGACTGGCTGTCGGGCCTGACCGGTGCCAACGCCGTCGTCCTCGGCGTGGTCCTCGGCCTGATGATGTGCTTCGACCTCGGCGGCCCGCTGAACAAGGTCGCGTACGCCTTCGCCATCGGCGGCCTCGCCCACCCGAACGAGGGTTCTCTCAAGGTCATGGCCGCCGTGATGGCCGCGGGTATGGTGCCGCCGCTCGCGATGGCGCTGGCCACCGTCGTACGGGCCAAGTTGTTCACCCGCGCCGAGCGGGAGAACGGCAAGGCCGCCTGGGTACTGGGCGCCTCGTTCATCACCGAGGGGGCCATCCCCTTCGCCGCCGCCGACCCCCTGCGGGTCATCCCGTCGGCGATGGCGGGCGGCGCGGTCACCGGCGCCCTGTCGATGCTCTTCGAGTGCACCCTGCGCGCCCCGCACGGCGGCGTCTTCGTCATCCCGCTGATCGGCAACCCGCTCCTCTACCTGGTCGCCGTCCTCGCGGGCACGCTCGTCAGCGCCGCGCTCGTCGTCCTGCTCAAGGGCCATGCCCGCAGGACGGCGGCCACCCAGGCCGGACCGGAGGACGACACCGCGGCCAGGGTGGCCGTCGCCGCCTGAGAGGGGGCGGCGGTCGGGCTCAGCGGACCCGCGCGCGGTGCTCCATCGCCTCGCGGGCGGTGCGCTCGTCCTCGTACACCTCGCACATGTGGCGGCCGTCCGGCGTCGCCGTGTGCTCCACCTCCCACACGCTCATCTCGGTGCCGTCCAGCAGCAGGAACCCGTGCTCGTACAGCGTGAACCCCGCCTCGCGGCCCGCGACGTTGCACTGGCGGCCGAACACCTGCCTGATGTGGTGCGCGAACGCGCCGCGCAGCCGCGCCGCGACCTCGCGGCCCGGCCGGTCGGCGTTCTCCGCGCGGCGCAGCACCCGGCGCGCGTGGTCGGCGGAGTCGTCCGGTTCGTAGAGCGGAGCCGAGGCCGCCAGGGGGTCGGACATCAGCGCGCCCAGCACATCCATGTCGAACTCCAGCTCCAGGCCGTCGTCCGCGGGATCAGGGAAGGCACCGGCGGCGCCGCCGTGCAGGCGGGACGCGGCGAGCCGGACGTCCGACTCCTCCGTGTACAGCTCGTGGTGGTCGGCGCCGTCCCGTCCGCTGTTGTGCACCAGCTCCCACAGGGTCAGCGACGAACCGTCCGCCAGCAGGTACGTATGCCGGTACGTCGCCCGGTGCAGCTGCGCGCTGTGGTGCGAAGAGTGCAGCGAACTGGCGTGGGCCAGCGCCGAGTCCAGGCGCTCGACCAGGGCATCGGGCAGCTCGAAGGAGTTGAGCGCCCGACCCAGGAGACGCTCGAGGTGCGTCTCCGGTGTTTCGTAAGGATCGTTCGGAACGTTCAAGATGGGACTCCAGGCCGTCGCCGCGTGTCACTTGATGCTTGCTTAAGGTAGTGCCTGGTTCTGACATCGCGACCGGCTTCGGCAAAACGAAGGGCGCACGTGACCGGTTCCCGCGCCCCCTCACCGCCCTGGCCGCCCGCCGGTCAGCCCCCGTACAGCTCGCGGTACGACGGAAAGTCGCCACCCGGCCCCGACACCGACCCGGCGGCCTCCACCGCCCGCACGATCGCCCTGGTCACGACGGACGCCCCCGCCGCCAGCACCTCGTTGAGCGCGAGCGGATCCGCGGCACGCGCCGGTTCCGTGAGCGGGCGCGCGCCGGTCGCGAGGGCGAAGACCGTGTCGCCGTCATTGAGCAGGTGCACGGGCCTGACGGCGCGCGCGATGCCGTCGTGCGCCGTCCCGGCGAGCTTGTGCGCCTGGGCGCGCGTCAGGTCGGCGTCCGTGGCGACGACGGCGAGGGTGGTGTTCAGCGGCGGCGGGCCCCCGCTGCGCTCCCGCGCCGCGGCGAGGCGGCGCAGCGCCGCCTCGTGCACCCCCGGGTCCGGGAACGCGGGCCGCGTCCCGTCGCCGTACCGCCCGTACAGCACGCCCGTGGCCGGATCGACGGCCGAGCCGACCGCGTTGGCCACCACCAGCGCGGCGACGGTGACACCGGAGTCCAGGACGGTGCTCGCCGTGCCGACACCGCCCTTCATCGCGCCGACCACCGCGCCCGTCCCGGCGCCCACCGCACCGCACTCCACCGGGGCCCGCTCGGCGGTCGCGGCCGCCGCCTCCACGGCCGCGCGCCCCGTCGAGGCGTCGGGGCGCGCCGTGAAGTCGCCGCCGCGGCCGAGGTCGAACACGCATGCCGCCGGCACGACCGGCACCACGTGCGTCGGTCCGGGCCCGACCCGCACTCCGCGGCCCCGCTCCTCCAGCCAGGCCATCACCCCGGCCGCCGACTCCAGCCCGTACGCGCTGCCGCCGGTCAGGACCACCGCCTCGATGCGCTGGACCACATTGCGCGGGTCGAGCGCGTCCGTCTCCCGGGTGCCGGGGCCTCCGCCCCGCACGTCCACGGCCGCGACGACCCCGCCCTCGGGCGCCAGGACGACGGTGGTGCCGCTCAGCGCGCGGTCACCCGCGACGCGCGCGTGCCCGACGCGGAGCCCGGCGACATCGGTCAGTGCGTCATTGGTTGCCATCCCCCCTACGTACCACGCGCGGCCGTCCGCCAGGTGAGGGTCACCCCGCTCGCCACCGCCGCCGCCGCGACCAGCCCGGCCGCGAGGACGGCCCAGCGCCCCGCGAACGTACAGAGCAGGATCGCCAGCGCCGCGCTCGGCAGCACGAGCTGCTGGGCGATACCGACCTTGAAGTAGCGGGCGTGCAGGGCCCAGACGAGCAGCAGGAACAGCGCGGAGGGCAGTGTCACGGCGGCCGCGGCGGCGATGTCCGACACGTGCGCCTTTCCGACGGCTTGCTCGACCGCGACCTCGATGCCCGCGCCGATCGCCGCCGCCGACGCGGAGATCCCGTAGTGGCCGTACCCCCACAGGAACGCCTCGCGGTTGGAGCGCAGACGGCGATCGGCCGGAACGACGAAGTACACCCACCACGCGGCGAAGATCAGCAGCAGCCCGCCGGCGGCGATGGGCAGCAGCTCGCCCAGCGCGTCGTTCTCCTCCACCCCCGTCTTGACGCCGACCGTCGCGGCGGCGATCGTCTCGCCGAGCACGATGATGGTGAACAGCCCGTACCGCTCCGCGATGTGGTGCGCGTGCCAGCTGCTCGCGAAGTCCCGCTCGGCGAGCGGCGGTACGGCCATCTCGGCGAGCGCCATCACCAGGAACACCCACGGCCTGAAGCCCGCCGGCACGAACAGCAGCGCCGTCCACCCCACCTGGCAGGCCGCCACCCCGCCCGCGTACCGCAGCGCCATGGTCCGCTCGGGCCCGGAAGCGCCCCGGGCGGCCCGCAGCCACTGCGAGGCGAGCGCGAGCCGCATCACCACGTACCCCAGCCACACCACCAGGAACTCGTGCTCCTCGAAGGCGCGCGCCACCCCGGCGGCGAGGATGAGGACACCGGCGATCTGGACGAGCGTCACGGTCCGGTAGAGCGCGTCGTCGTTGTCGTACGCCGACGCGAACCACGTGAAGTTCATCCACGCCCACCAGATGGCGAAGAACACCATCACGTAGCTGACGAGCCCCTCCCCGGCGTGCCCCTCGGCGACGGTGTGCACGAGCTGCGCCCCGGCCTGGGCCACCGCCACGACGAAGCACAGGTCGAAGAACAGTTCGAGGGGTGTGGCGGCACGGTGCGCCTCGTCGCGACGGCGCGACACCAGGGGCCGTACGGGCCGCATGCGGGGAGTGGAGGTCATCGGCCCACAACAGCAGAGCGCGTGGGCGCGGACGCCGACCGTGGTACGCCGTCACCCGGAAAGTCCCCACAACGGGCGAGGCCCGGGTGCTCCCCCTACGGTGACCGCGTGCCCACCCCACCACGCGACTTCCCGCAGCCCCCCGAGCCCGGACGACCCGACGAGCCCGCGCCGGACGAGCCGGGCCGGCAGGACGAACCGGAGGGCCAGCCCGCCCCGACCGGCGACCCGGCGCCCGGGGAGCCGCCCGCGCCCACCGGCGACCCCGGGCCCGCGGAACCGCCCGCGCCCACCGAGTAGTCGGGGTCCCGGGACCGGGCGGGCCCCCTCCGCACGGCGACCGCACCGGCGTACGCTGGGAGTATGAGCACCGCCCCCACCCCCGGCCCGCGAGCTGCGAAGCCCGAGCCGGCGCCGTCGAAGAAGAAGCCGGCGCTGGACTTCGACGATCCGCTCGACCAGCAGTCCGCGGACGACACGGACCGTGGTTGGGGTGAGCGGACTCCTGAGGGTGACGGCGCCGCCGATCTGGCGCGCTTCATCGACGAGAAGCCGCCGCACCACATCTGAGCCGGCGCCCGAGCCGACACCCGGGCCGGGACCCGAGCGGCCCCGGCCTCGGGCTGTGGGCGTCCGGCCGCCGCGGTGTGACCCCCTAGCTGCTCTGCCCGCCCCGCTGGGCGACGAGCGCGTCGCGGATCTGCTTGAGCACCTCCAGCTCGGTGACCTCCAGGGTCTCCTTGACGCCCGCCTTCTCCTTCTGCAGCGCCGCCCGCCGGGCCAGGTACTTGGCCATGGGCAGCACCATCAGGAAGTACACGACCGCGGCCGTGATCAGGAAGCTCAGCGTGGCGCTGAGCACCGAGCCCCACAGGATGGGGATGCCGCTGACGATGTCCCCGCTCGCGTTCACCCGGCACGGGCCTTTCAGGCAGGACTGGTAGCTCTCCAGGTCCTTGGTGCCGAAGGCGCCGACGATCGGGTTGATCACCCCCCGCACCACCGAGTTGACGACATTGGTGAACGCGGCGCCGATCACCACCGCGACCGCCAGGTCGATCACATTGCCCCGCATCAGGAAGGCCTTGAAGCCCTCCAGCAGGCTTTGCTTCTTCTCCTGGCTCACCACGGTGCCCTTCGTCGGATGTGCGGTTGGCCCAGCCATTACGCCGTGTACGGTGCGTAACCGTCCAATCCGTACACACGGACAGGCGACGCCCCAGGAACTCAGTGCGAGCCGAGTCGGTACGCATCGGGGCACACCGCCTTCCGCTCCGGAGCCGTGACCGCGTCCGAAGCCGCCAGCGCCGCGGCCGTCACCACCAGCCCGGCGGCCACGGCCCGCCGCCTGCGCCGCACGGCCCGGCGGAGGCGGTGCCGGCCGCCACGCACCCGCAGCGGCGCGAAGGGCGGCACGCCGCAGAGCTCCGGGACGGGCGAGGGGGAGGCGGAGGCGGAGGGGGAAGGGAGGACGGACATGGGGCACCACCCGTGGTCGTGAGGAGATCCGGCGGCGTTCCGCCGACGTCCTCACGATCCCGCGTCCTCACCGATCCCGCTTGAGCCTGTGGACAACCCCGGGCTTGTGGAAAACCCCGTCCCCCGGAGGAACTACGGCAGCTCGATGCCGAGATCCCACCCGTCGTGCGCCCGCGTGCACAGGCACGACCGGCTCTCCGTCTCCGGCAGCGCCGCCACCGCGTCGAAGAGCACCTCCCGCAGCCGCCCGACGTTCTCGCCGAACACCCGCAGCACCTCGGTGTGCGAGACGCCCTCGCCCGTCTCCGCGCCCGCGTCCAGGTCCGTGACCAGCGCCATCGACGTGTAGCAGAGCGCCAGCTCGCGGGCGAGCACTGCTTCGGGGTGTCCCGTCATCCCCACCACCGACCAGCCCAGCGCCGCGTGCATCCGCGACTCGGCCCGGGTCGAGAAGCGGGGGCCTTCTATGACGACCATGGTTCCGCCGTCCACCGCCTGCCACCCGCGGCCGTCCGCCGCCGCCAGCGCCACCTTGCGCCCCTCGGGGCAGTACGGGTCGGCGAACGTGGTGTGCACGACGTTCGGCACACTCCCGTCGGGCAGCGGCTCACCGTCGAAGTACGTCTGCGTCCGCGCCTTCGTACGGTCCACCAGCTGGTCCGGTACGAGCAGAGTCCCCGGTCCGTACTCCGGGCGCAGCCCGCCCACCGCGCACGGGCCCAGCACCTGGCGTACGCCGACGGACCGCAGAGCCCAGAGGTTGGCGCGGTAGTTGATGCGGTGCGGCGGAAGGTGGTGACCGCGGCCGTGTCGCGGCAGGAACACGACACGCCGACCGGCCAGTTCGCCGAAGAACAACGAGTCGCTCGGGCTCCCGTAGGGAGTGGTGACCTCGACCTCGGTGACGTCCTCCAGGAAGGAGTAGAAGCCCGAGCCGCCGATCACGCCGATCTCAGCGCGGATCTCCGCGTTCGCGTTCGCCATGCGGTCACCCTAGCCGCGGGCCCGAACGCCGGGGACCCCGCCGTACGAAACGGCGGGGTCCCCGGAAAGCGTGTGAAGGAGGAAGGTCAGGCGGCGGAGCTGGTGCTCCCGCTCGACGTGCTCGACGAGGTCGAGGCGCTCGACGCGGCAGGCTTCGCGTCCGAGGACGAGCCCTTCCCCGAAGAGGACGTGGACGACGACGCGGGCGAGCTGCTCGACGACGCGCCACGGCTGTCGTTGCGGTAGAAGCCGGAGCCCTTGAAGACGATGCCGACGGCCGAGAACACCTTCTTCAGGCGTCCCTGGCAGCCGGGGCACTCGGTCAGCGCGTCATCGGTGAACTTCTGCACCGCCTCGAGGCCCTCGCCGCACTCGGTGCACTGGTACTGGTAGGTCGGCACTGTGTCTTCCTCCTGGCACTCTCACTCATTGAGTGCTAACGAGAGTCAATAGTGACGCATTCCGCGGGATCAGTCCACCGTCACCGGCACTCGGTGACCGACGCCACGTGCCACGGTGCGGCTCGCGGCGCGCGGCGCCAGCCGCGACCGGAGCGCCACCAGGGTGGCCAGCGCCAGCGCCGTACCGGCTAGCGGCACCAGGAAACCGGTGCTCGCGCCGTAGCCGTCCGCGAGCCGGCCGGCCACCGTCACGGCCGCCGCCTGGCCCAGCGCCACGGCGCCGGTCAACCAGGTGAACGCCTCGGTACGGGCCGAGGCCGGCACCAGCGACTCGACCAGCGTGTAGCCGGTGATCAACGCGGGCGCGATGCACAGGCCCACGATCAGGCCGAGGGCGCCGAGCAGCACCACCGAGTGCGCCGTCCACAGCAGGGAGGCGGTCACGGTCAGTGCCGCGTAGCCGAGGATCAGCCGGCGGCGGGGCCCGGACTTCCAGGCGATCGCGCCGACCGCGAGGCCGGCCAGCATGTTGCCCGCGGCGAAGAGCCCGTACAGCACACCGTTGACGCCGGGGTTCCCGATCTCCTCCGTGAACGCGGTCAGCGAGACCTGCATTCCGCCGAAGACCGAACCGATGCCGAGGAAGGCGACCGCCAGCACCCGTATGCCGGGAATGGACAGGGCCGAGACCCGCTCGCCGCGCGCCTGGCCGCCGGCGAGATCGGCTTCCAGGCCGAACGCCGGCTGGGTGCGCCGCTGGGCGGCGAAGAGGAGGCCGCCGACGAGCGTCAGCGACGCCTCGGCGATCAGACCGGCCGCGGGGTGGACGCCGGCGCACAGCGCGGTCGCGAGGACCGGGCCCACGACGAAGGTGAACTCGTCGGTGACGGACTCGAAGGCCGCCGCCGTCGACATGAGGGGCGAGCCCTCCAGGCGCGCCGCCCAGCGGGCCCGCACCATGGGCCCGACCTGCGGCACGGAGGCGCCGGTCGGCACGGCCGCGGCGAACAGGGCCCACAGGGGCGCGCCGGCGAGCGCCAGCGCGGTCAGCGCGGAGACGGAAGCGGCGTGCACGAGGACGCCCGGGACCAGGACGGCGCGCTGGCCGAAGCGGTCGGCGAGCTTGCCGCTCTGCGGCGCGAACAGCGCCATGGAGACACCGGTGACGGCGGCGACGGCGCCCGCGCTGCCGTACGAACCGGTGGTGTGCTGGACCAGCAGGACGATGCCGATGGTCAGCATCGCGAAGGGCTGCCGCGCGGCGAAGCCGGGGAGCAGGAACGTCCAGGCGCCGGGGATGCGCAGGAGCTGTCCGTAGCCGGGACGCTTGACAGCGTCAGTGGTGTTGACCGTGGATGCCACGGCCCGTGCCTTTCTGCCGCCTGGTGGCGCACCCCTGGATGTGGGGAGCCGCCGAGAGCTGTCCTCTTGCGCTGAACTGCGGTAGATACCGGTGCCCGCAGCCTCAGGCTGCTTCAGGGGCTTCACGGCCGCCATACGGTCGCGCCAGCTCTGCGTCAGGCAGAGTTGGTCGATCTGGTTCGGTCGATCAGTGTGCCTTCATGATACAGGGGGAGCGACGTGTGTCGCCTGTGAAATTGCCGACGTCATCTTCTGTTCACCTGTGAACAGTCGGCCGACCAGTGGCCGGGAATCGGACCGGCCGGCAAACGCGACCGGTCAGCCCGTCCCCAGCCATCCGGCCAGCTTGCCGCCCTGTCCGACCGCCCGCAGCCGCCGCTCCGCCGCGTCCCGCACCGGGTCCGTCGCCACCACCAGCAGCTCGTCCCCGCGCCGCAGCACGGTGGACGGCAAAGGTACGAAGCTCTTGCCCTCCCGTACGACGAGGGTGACGGCGGCCCCCGGCGGCAGGCGCAGCTCCGCGACCTCCACGCCGTGCATCTTGGACGCCTCCGGGATGGACAGCGACAGCAGGTGTCCGCGCAGCCGCTCCAGGGGCGCGGACTCGATGCCCAGGTCGGACGCCTCGCCGGAGTCGCGCAGGCGCAGCGCCTTCGCGAGCCAGGGCAGCGTCGGGCCCTGGACCAGCGTGTAGACCACGACGAGGACGAAGACGATGTTGAAGATCTTCTCGCTGCCCTCGATCCCGGCCACCATGGGGATGGTCGCCAGGATGACGGGCACGGCGCCGCGCAGGCCCGCCCAGGAGAGCAGGGCCCGCTCCTGCCAGGGCAGGCGGAACGGCACCAGGCTGAGGACGACCGACAGCGGCCGCGCCACCAGGGTCAGCACCAGTCCGACGACGACCGCCGGCCAGAAGTCGTCGATCAGCTCGTGCGGGGTCACCAGCAGTCCCAGCAGCACGAACATCCCGATCTGCGCGATCCAGCCCAGTCCCTCGGCGAAACCCCGGTTCGCGGGCGCGTGCGGCAGCTTCGCGTTGCCCAGCACCACCGAGGCCAGGTAGACGGCGAGGAAGCCACTGCCGTGGGCCATGGCGCCGGCGGCGTACGCGACCACCGCGATCGCCATCACGGCGATCGGATACAGGCCCGAGGCGGGCAGGGCCACGTGCCGCAGTCCGAACGACCCGAGGAAGGCCACCGTCAGGCCGATGGCGGCGCCGATGGCCAGCTCCAGGGCGATCTCGCCGACCAGGACGTACCAGCTGTCGACCGGGCCGGCCGTGGAGAAGGCCACCACCAGGATGACGACGGGGGCGTCGTTGAAGCCGGACTCCGCCTCCAGGACGCCGGTCACGCGCGAGGGGAGGGGCACTTTGCGCAGCACGGAGAAGACGGCGGCGGCGTCGGTCGAGGAGACGACCGCGCCGATGATCAGCGCCTGCCGCCAGTCCAGGCCGACCAGGTAGTGGGCCCCCGCGGCGGTGACGCCCACGCTCGCCGCGACGCCGACGGTCGACAGCACGGCCGCCGCCGGCAGCGCCGGTCGGATCTCACGCCACTTCGTGCCCAGGCCGCCCTCGGCCAGGATCACCACGAGGGCGGCGTAGCCGATCACCTGGGTCAGGCCGGCGTTGTCGAAGTGGACGCCGCCGATGCCGTCCTGACCGATGGCGACGCCGATCCCCAGGTACAGGAGCAGGCTGGGCAGCCCGCTGCGGGACGAGATGCGCACCGCCGCGACGGCGACGAGCAGGACGAGCGAGCAGACGAGCAGGAGTTCGTTGAGCTGGTGGACAGTCAGTGGCCGATCCTTCCCTCACGCACGCGCCGGACCGTTTCGTCGCTCCAGCCGCCGGTTACTTCGTTACCTTACCTAATCTTTAACGTTTTCTTGACTCCTCCTCCACCGCCGGAGCACCGCCGGAGCACCAGCGGCGCACCGGCGGAGCGCCGCCGCCGGGGGCTGCCGGGGGCCCGCCGAGACCCCCTGAGAGCGCCCCGTACTGACACCGCGTCCGGGCCCGGCGAGCGCTGCGCCTATGGTTGCTCCCAGCACACCAGGACCAGCCTGCGCCTCGAAGGACAGCGATGCCCGCCAACACCACCGCCGCTTCCACCAAGAAGAAGGGGCGACGCGCCCGCCTGCTCGTGTTCGCTCTGGTGCTGGCGCTGGTCGCGGGCGTCGGTTACGGGGCCTACTGGACCGTCAGCACGGTGCGCGCCCCCTTCCCGCAGACCAGCGGCACCATCGACCTCGAAGGGCTGAGCGCCCCCGTCGACGTCAAACGCGACGGATACGGCGTTCCCCAGCTCTACGCCTCCACCGACGAGGACCTGTTCCGCGCGCAGGGGTACGTCCACGCGCAGGACCGGTTCTGGGAGATGGACGTACGCCGCCACATGACGTCCGGCCGGCTCTCCGAGATGTTCGGCAAGGGCCAGGTCGACACGGACGCCTTCCTGCGCACGCTCGGCTGGCACCGGGTGGCGGAGGAGGAGTACCGCACCAAGCTGTCGCCGGAGACCAAGAAGTACCTCCAGGCGTACGCGGACGGCGTCAACGCCTACCTGAAGGGCAAGGAGGGCCGTGACATCTCCGTCGAGTACGCCGCCCTCGCCTTCGACAACGACTACGCCATCGAGCCCTGGACGCCGGTCGACTCCGTCGCGTGGCTCAAGGCGATGGCGTGGGACCTGCGCGGCAACATGCAGGAGGAGATCGACCGTTCGCTGATGACCAGCCGGCTCAGCGAGAAGCAGATCAAGGACCTCTACCCGGCGTACCCGTACGACCTGCACCGGCCGATCGTGGACAAGGGCGGGGTGGACGCCGCCAAGGGCGAGTTCGACCCGTCCGCCAAGCCGTCCGACGCGGACGCGGACGCGAACGCAGGTACGGGTGACACCGGTGCGGTGGGCTCCGCGGGCTCCGAGGGCACCTCCGGGGCTTCCGTGGACGGCTCCGGCGCCTCGGGCGCCGGCGGGGGCGCGAGCACGCCTCAGGGGGCCGCTGAGGGCTTCCAGGCGCAGCTGTCCTCGCTGTCCGCGTCCCTGGAGGAGATCCCGGCGCTCCTCGGCCCCAACGGCAACGGCATCGGATCCAACTCCTGGGTCGTCTCCGGCAAGTACACGACCACCGGAAAGCCGCTCCTGGCCAACGACCCGCACCTGGCGCCCCAGCTGCCGTCCCTCTGGTACCAGATGGGCCTGCACTGTCGCGAGGTGTCCGACAAGTGCCGTTACAACGTCGCCGGGTACACCTTCTCCGGTATGCCCGGTGTAATAATCGGTCACAACCAGGACATTGCCTGGGGCTTCACCAACCTGGGCGCCGACGTCAGCGACCTCTACCTCCAGAAGGTCTCCGACCGGGGCTACCAGTACGGCGGCAAGGAAGTGCCCTTCACCACCCGCGAGGAGACGATCAAGATCGCGGGCGGCGGCAGCCGGACCATCACCGTCCGGACGACCAACAACGGCCCCCTGGTCTCCGACCGCAGCAACGAGCTGGAGAAGGTCGGCGAGAAGGCCCCCGTGACCGCCTCGGCCCCGGACCGCGGCGACGGTTACGCGGTCTCCCTCCGGTGGACCGCCCTGGACCCGGGCAAGTCCATGGACGCCGTGTTCAAGCTGAACCGCGCCAAGGACTTCAAGGAGTTCCGCGAGGCCGCCCGCGACTTCGAGGTGCCGTCGCAGAACCTCATCTACGCCGACGCCAAGGGCGCCGAGGGCCACATCGGCTACCAGGCACCCGGAAGGATCCCCGTCCGCGCCGAAGGTCACGACGGCACGATGCCCGCGCCCGGCTGGGACCCGAAGTACCAGTGGAAGAAGGACCCGGTCCCGTTCGAGGAGCTCCCTTACGAGGAGAACCCGGACCGCGGCTACATCGTGACCGCCAACCAGGCCGTCATCGACGCGGAGAAGTATCCGCATCTGCTCACCAAGGACTGGGGAGCCGGCTCGCGCAGCCAGCGGATCAACGACCTCATCGAGTCGAAGATCAAGGACGGCGGCAAGATCTCGACCGACGACATGCGCACCATGCAGATGGACAACAGCAGCGAGATCGCCGAGATGCTGACGCCCTACCTGCTCAAGATCGACATCTCGGACCCCTACGTCCGTGAGGCCCAGAAGCTCCTGGAGGGCTGGGACTACACCCAGGACGCCGACTCCGGCGCGGCCGCCTACTTCAACGCGGTGTGGCGCAACGTCCTCAAGCTCGCCTTCGGCGACAAGCTCCCCAAGGAGCTGCGGGTCAAGGGCGAGTGCCTCAACGTGCGCCCGGCCGATTCCACCAGCCCCATCGACGAGCAGAACAAGCTCGTGCGCGAGTGCGGCCAGCGCGACGGCGACACCGCCCAGCCGGACGGCGGCGACCGCTGGTTCGAGGTGGTCCGCCCGCTCCTGAAGGACGAGAAGAACGGGTGGTGGCAGTCGCCGGCCAGCCGCATCGACGAGGGCACCAACACCCGCGACGAGCTGCTCAAGCGCGCCATGGTCGACGCCCGCTGGGAGCTGACGGCCAAGCTCGGCAAGGACGTCGGCAGCTGGAGCTGGGGCCGGCTGCACCAGCTGACCCTGAAGAACCAGACCCTCGGTACCGAGGGCCCGGGCTTCCTGCAGTTCCTGCTGAACCGGGGCCCCTGGAACCTGTCCGGCGGCGAGGCGGCGGTCAACGCCACCGGCTGGAACGCCGCGGCCGGCTACGAGGTCGTCTGGGTCCCGTCCATGCGGATGGTGGTGAACGTCGGCGACTGGGACAAGTCCCGCTGGATCAACCTGACCGGCGCCTCCGGGCACGCCTACAACGCGCACTACACCGACCAGACGGAGATGTGGGCCAGGGGCGAGCTGCTCGACTGGGCCTACAGCGACCGGGCGGTGGACGCCAAGACCGTCGACCGGCTGGTGCTCAAGCCGTAAAGGCCGACTGGCGCCGTCTCACGCCATCAGGCCCCGGAAGGGCCTGAAGCGCAGCGTGACGTCCGGGGTCACCACCGCGTGCACGGGGTGGTCGTGCGGTTCCTCCGGGACCCGCTCGACCACCTCGTTCGCGTAGAGCAGCACCACGAGGTACGGATCCTCCCCGGCCCGTACGAAGCGGGCCAGGACCCGGTCGTACGAACCGCCGCCCCGCCCCAGGCGCATGCCCCGCGCGTCGACGGCGAGGCCCGGCAGCAGGACCGTGTCGGCCTCCAGGACGGCGTCCACACCCAGGGTGGGCCCCGACGGCTCCAGGAGCCCGCGCCGGGCCCGTACGAGCCGCTCAGGGCCCTCGTAGAGGGCCCAGTCGAGGTCGTTGTCGGGCAGCAGCACCGGCAGCAGGACGCGTACGCCCCGGGCGCGCAGCGCGTCGAGGAGCGCGCGCGTGCCCGGTTCGCTCCCCACCGACACATATGCGGCGACCGTCCGGGCCCTGCGCAGCTCGGGCAGCTTGAGGGCCAGCTCGGCGAGAACCAAGGCCGCTTTTTCGACGTCCTCACTGGTCAGAAGGGTCCGCGCGTCGAGCAGTTGGCGCCGCAGAGCGGCCTTTTCTGACATGCCGCCGGTCATCATGAACTCTCAAACCCCTCATATACGCCTTTATGGGAGGGAAGTTAACCGGACGCTAATCTTCCGCCCATACCAACCCGATAGGGTGCTCCGCATGACTCAGTCGCACCACAGGATCAGCAAGGCTGTCATCCCGGCCGCAGGCCTTGGCACCCGGTTCCTGCCGGCCACGAAAGCCACTCCCAAAGAGATGCTCCCTGTGGTCGACAAGCCCGCCATCCAGTACGTCGTCGAAGAAGCCGTGGGCGCCGGCCTCTGCGACGTACTGATGATCACCGGCCGCAACAAGCGGCCGCTCGAAGACCACTTCGACCGCAACTACGAGCTCGAGGAAGCCCTCGTCAAGAAGGGCGACCAGGAGCGCCTGGGCAAGGTGCGGGAGTCCAACGACCTGGCCACCATGCACTACGTCCGCCAGGGCGACCCGCGCGGCCTCGGCCACGCCGTCCTGTGCGCCGCCCCGCACGTCGGCGACCAGCCCTTCGCCGTCCTCCTCGGCGACGACCTCATCGACCCGCGCGACCCGCTGCTCCAGCGCATGATCGAGATCCAGGAGCGCGAGGGCGGCAGCGTCATCGCCCTCATGGAGGTCGAGCCCTCCCAGATCCACCTCTACGGCTGCGCCGCCGTCGAGTCGACCGGCGACTCCGACGTCGTCCGCGTGACCAACCTGGTCGAGAAGCCCGACCCCGCCGAGGCGCCCAGCAACTACGCCATCATCGGCCGCTACGTCCTGGACCCGGCCGTCTTCGCGATACTCCGCGAGACCGAGCCGGGCCGCGGCGGCGAGATCCAGCTCACCGACGCCCTCCAGAAGCTCGTCGCCGACGAGAAGGTCGGCGGCCCCGTCCACGGCGTCGTCTTCAAGGGCCGCCGCTATGACACCGGTGACCGAGGCGACTATCTGCGGGCGATTGTCAGACTCGCGTGCGAACGTGAAGATCTGGGACCGGACTTCCGTTCCTGGCTTCAGCGTTACGTCACCGAGGAGATGTAGGGATTGAGCAGCACGACCTGGTCGGTGGACGACCACCTGGAGGACATCCTCGGCGCGATCCGCCCGCTCGACCCCATCGAGCTGCCGCTGCCCGACGCCCAGGGCTGTGTCCTGGTCGAGGACGTCATGGTGCCCGTCGCCCTGCCGCCCTTCGACAACAGCTCCATGGACGGCTACGCGGTACGGGTCGCGGACGTCACCGGCGCCAGCGAGGAGTTCCCGGCCGTCCTCACCGTCATCGGTGACGTCGCGGCGGGCAGCGGGGGACTGCCCACCGTGGGCCCCGGCCAGGCCGCCCGCATCATGACCGGCGCGCCGCTGCCGCCCGGCGCCGAGGCCGTCGTCCCGGTCGAGTGGACCGACGGCGGCACCGGCGGCGCGCCCGCCACCACCATGCGCGCCGCGAGCGCCGCCCCCGAGGGCGCGAGCGGCGAGGTCCGCGTCCACCGCCCGGTCGAGCCCCGCGCCCACGTGCGCGCGCGGGGCAGCGACGTCCAGGCGGGCGACCTCGCCCTGGAGGAGGGCACGGTCCTCGGGCCGCCGCAGATCGGCCTGCTCGCCGCCATCGGCCGCGGCACCGTGCGGGTGCGTCCCCGCCCGCGCGTGGTCGTGCTCTCCACCGGCAGCGAGCTGGTCCAGCCGGGCGAGGAGCTCGGCCCCGGCCGGATCTACGACTCCAACAGCTTCGTGCTGGCCGCCGCCGCGCGCGACGCCGGAGCCATCGCGTACCGGGTCGGCGCCGTCACCGACGACGCCGACACGCTCCGCGCCACCATCGAGGACCAGCTGATCCGCGCCGATCTGCTGGTCACCACCGGCGGCGTCAGCGTCGGCGCGTACGACGTCGTCAAGGAGGCCCTGTCCTCCGTCGGCGACCAGGACGAGCCGGGCAGCGGCATCGACTTCCGCAAGCTCGCCATGCAGCCGGGCAAGCCCCAGGGCTTCGGCTCCATCGGCCCCGAGCACACCCCGCTGCTCGCCCTGCCGGGCAACCCGGTCTCCTCGTACGTCTCCTTCGAGCTGTTCGTCCGCCCCGCCATCCGCGCCCTCATGGGGCTGGCGGACCGCCCGGACGTCCACCGCCCGCGCGTACGGGCCGCCCTCGCCGCCGACGAGCCGCTGTCGTCGCCGTCCGGCAAGCGCCAGTTCCTCCGCGGCCGGTACGACGCCGAAGCGGGCACCGTCACCCCCGTGGGCGGCGCCGGGTCCCACCTGATCGGCGCCCTCGCGCACGCGGACGCGCTGCTCGTCGTCCCGGAGGACACCACCACCGTGGAGCCGGGCGCCGAGCTGGACGTGGTCCTCATCGGCTGACGGGACGGGTGTGGCGGTACGGTGTCTGCCGCTGTGCCTTCCCGGGGGACCACCCCCGGCCCCCGCCGGCGCGACAATGGGCCGTGGCGGGGCAATCGGCGCCGGAACACGCGAGGCGGAGTTCAGCAGTGAGTACGCAAGGCAGCCTGACGCACATCGACGAGGCCGGAGCGGCCCGCATGGTCGACGTCTCCGAGAAGGACGTGACCGCCCGCACCGCCCGCGCCACCGGCCGGGTCCTGGTCTCCCCCCGCGTGGTCGAGCTGCTGCGCGGCGAAGGCGTCCCCAAGGGGGACGCGCTGGCCACCGCCCGTATCGCGGGCATCATGGGCGCCAAGCGCACCCCCGACCTGATCCCGCTCTGCCACCCCCTGGCCGTCTCCGGCGTGAAGCTCGACCTGACGGTCGCGGACGACGCGGTCGAGATCGCGGCGACCGTGAAGACCACCGACCGCACGGGCGTCGAGATGGAGGCGCTGACCGCCGTGTCGGTGGCCGCGCTGACCGTCGTCGACATGGTGAAGGCCGTCGACAAGGCGGCCGTCATCACCGACGTACGGGTGGAGGAGAAGACCGGCGGCAAGTCCGGCGACTACCGGCGCGCCGGCGAGGCGGACGGAGCGGCCCAGTGACCCCCCGGGCCGGCCACGTCCACGGCGCGCACGACGTCCACGGCACGCACGAGCCGCAGGCCGAGCAGGAGGCCCAGGGGCCGGCGTACCGCGCCCTGGTCGTCACCGCCTCCAACCGGGCGTCCGCCGGGGTGTACGAGGACAAGGGCGGCCCGGTCCTCGTCGA
Organism: Streptomyces sp. NPDC003036; assembly: GCF_040611175.1. Taxonomy (NCBI): domain Bacteria; kingdom Bacillati; phylum Actinomycetota; class Actinomycetes; order Kitasatosporales; family Streptomycetaceae; genus Streptomyces; species Streptomyces sp. NPDC003036. The sequence continues at coordinate 136,746 of NZ_JBEXNO010000003.1, forward strand.
GGGTCTCACCGCGCTCGGCTTCGCCGTCGACGGCCCGGTGGTCGTCCCCGACGGCGACCCCGTGGAGGCCGCCCTGCGCGAGGGGGTCTCCGCCGGATACGACGTCATCGTCACCACCGGCGGCACCGGCATCTCGCCCACCGACCGCACCCCCGACGTCACCCGGCGCGTCCTCGACCACGAGGTCCCCGGCATCCCGGAGGCGATCCGCGCGTACGGCCGCGACAAGGTCCCGACGGCCGCCCTCTCCCGGGGGCTCGCCGGGGTCGCCGCCGGCACCCTGATCGTGAACCTGCCGGGCTCCACCGGCGGCGTACGCGACGGCCTGGCCGTCCTCGGCCGGATCCTGGTCCACGCGGTCGACCAGCTGCGCGGCGGCGACCACCCCAGACCGTCATGAACCCCGCCTGGCCCGTGACCCTGGTGGACGGACGGGTCGCCCTGCGCCCGATAAAGCTGCGCGACCAGCGGGCCTGGCGCGAGGTCAACCGGCGCAACCGCGACTGGCTGCGCCCCTGGGAGGCCACCATCCCGCCGCCCGCCCCCGGCGGCCCGCTGGTGGAGCGCCCGACGTACCGCCAGATGGTCCGCCATCTGCGCGCCGAGGCGAACGCGGGCCGGATGCTGCCCTTCGTGATCGAGTACGAAGGGCGGCTCGTGGGCCAGCTGACGGTGGCCGGCATCACCTGGGGCTCGATGTGCTCGGGCCACGTGGGGTACTGGGTGGACCGCGAGGTCGCGGGGCGCGGTGTCATGCCGACCGCCGTGGCGCTCGCCGTGGACCACTGCTTCCGCGCGGTGGGACTGCACCGGATCGAAGTCTGCATTCGCCCCGAGAACACGCCCAGTCGCCGGGTCGTCGAGAAATTGGGATTCCGCGAGGAGGGCCTGCGTCCGCGCTACCTCCACATCGACGGCGACTGGCGCGACCACCTCGTCTTCGCCCTCACGGCGGAGGAGGTCCCGGAGGGGCTCCTGCGCCGCTGGCACCGGGCCCGACCGGGAACACCCCGGTAAATAAGAAATGTGTTCGAATTAAAGCGTGAGTCGACCAGAACCGGTCTGACCAATCACAAAAAAATTCAGTGATATCAGCCAGATCGTGCGACACACCGGCCCAATTGGCCGATGGCCTGCTGCGAACCCCTCTACGGTGTGGGATGTGAGCAGCAGCGGCCTCATCTACGCAGTCATCGTCGGGGCCTGGGCCGCCTACTTGGTGCCGATGTGGCTCCGACGGCAGGACGAGCTGAACGAGGCCCGTCCGACGGAACGCTTCAGCACCGCCATCCGGCTCCTGTCCGGACGGGCGGGGATGGAGCGCCGATACGCCAAGGAGCTGGACCGGCGCACCGCCGGACAGGTGGGGCCCGAGGCCGACCCGGACGCCGAGACGGAGCATTTGAGCTCCGTCGACGTCCGGGCCTTCGCCGCGCCCCCGGCCCTGACGGAGGCGCGCCTGGAGGTCCCCGACGCGCCGCCCGCCAGGCCCCGCCCGGCGGGCCCGCGCGCGGCGGCCGCCGCCGCCGAACGGGCCCGCCGTTCCCGGGTCCTGGCCCGGCGCCGGCGTACCACCGTGGTCCTGTTCCTGGCGTTCACCCTCGGCGCGATCGTCGCGGCCGTCGGCGGCCTCGCCTTCCTGTGGGCCCCGGGCATCCCGGCGGTCCTGCTCAGCGCGTACATCGTGCACCTGCGCGCCCAGGAGCGCCACCGGTTCGTGTACGTCATGGACCGGCGCCGCGCCGAGGCCGCCGCACAGCGCCTGCGCGAGAGCCGCCGGCGCCCCCGGCCCGCCCCGGAGCAGCCCGCCGACCCGCAGTCGGCCGGTCCCGAGCCGGAGCCGGCGCCGACGGTGTCCCCGCAGGAGGCGGGCCGCCGCGCGCTGGTGGAGCAGACGGACCACGCGGAGTGGGTGGACCAGCAGCGCGACCGGGGCCCGGCGCGCGGCGACAGCTGGGACCCGGTCCCGGTGCCGCTCCCCACCTACGTCACCGCCCCGGTGGCGCCGCGCGCGACCGGCGGCGTGGACGTCACGGACCCGGAGACCTGGAGCGCCGCCCGCTCCTCGGTGGCCGAGCCGACCCCGCCCCCGCCCACCCGCCAGAACCCGAACCCGAGCGCCACCGCGCCCCCGCCCCGCCGCACCCGCGACCACGGCCGCACCCCGCTCTTCGACCAGTACGCGGACGAGGACCGCCCCCGCGCGGCCAATGAGTGACGCGGGTCTCCTCCGCCGCCACCGACGGGGAACGGATTTCCAAGCAGCCCGATCGGGATGCTAATGTTTCACACGTCGCAAGGGCCTGTGGCGCAGACTGGTAGCGCACCTCGTTCGCATCGAGGGGGTCAGGGGTTCAAATCCCCTCAGGTCCACGCACATCCAAGCCCCCGCCGGGAATCCCGGCGGGGGCTTCGCGTTGTGTGCGTACCGGCCCCCTGCCTAGGGGAATTAATCATTTGCCTAGTGGTCCTAGGCCGTTTACGGTCCTTCACCATGAAGGCAGTCAGTGACCGCACCATCCGTGCCTCGTTCGTCAATTGCTCGAAGGGCGAAGCCGCCCGCCTCCCCCTCCCGCGGGACCTCGCCGAGCGGCCGTGGGACGACCTCGACTTCCTCGGCTGGCGCGACCTCTCCGCGCCCGACCGGGCCTATATCGTCGCCGAGCGCGGCGAGAAGGTGGTCGGTGTCGCGCTGCGCCTCGCCTCCCGGCAGGCCGCCGGGCTGCGCCGCAGTCTGTGCTCGATCTGCCTGACCACCCACCCCCTCAGCGGTGTCTCGCTGATGACGGCCCGCAAGGCCGGGACGGCGGGCCGCGAGGGCAACTCGGTCGGGCTGTACGTGTGCACCGACCTCGACTGCTCCCTCTACGTACGCGGCAAGAAGCGCCCCGAGTCCGGCGCGCGCTTCGACGAGCGCCTCACCGTGGAGGAGCAGATCGAGCGGACCCGGGGCAAGCTCTCCGCCTTCCTGGATCAGCTGTACGCGTAGACGCGCGCCCCGCCGACGAAGGTCTGGAGGACCCGCGTCGCGGCGATCTCCTCCGGCGGCGCGGCGAACGGGTCGCGGTCCAGGACCACCAGGTCGGCGAGGTTGCCGGCGCGGATGACGCCGGTGTCGTCGAGGTGGTTCACGTACGCGCTGCCCGCGGTGTACGCGGTGAGGGCGGCGTCCAGGCCGATGCGCTGCTCCGGCAGGAACACCGGCGCGCCCGGACCGTCCTCCGGCAGGACGCGGTTGACCGCGACGTGCAGGGCCGCGAGCGGGTCCGGGCTGCTGACCGGCCAGTCGCTGCCCGCCGCCAGCCGCGCCCCGGCGCGCAGCAGGTCGCCGAAGGGATACTGCCAGGCGGCCCGCTCCGGGCCGAGGAACGGGATCGTGAGCTCGTCCATCTGCGGCTCGTGCGCGGCCCACAGCGCCTGGATGTTCGCGGTCGCGCCCAGCCGCGCGAAGCGCGGTACGTCGTCGGGGTGGACGACCTGGAGGTGCGCCAGGTGCGGCCGGGTGTCGGCGCCGCCGCCCGCCTCCCGCGCGGCCTCCACGGCGTCGAGCGCCTCGCGCACCGCACGGTCGCCCAGCGCGTGGAAGTGCGTCTGGAAGCCGTGCGCGTCCAGGGCGGTGACGTACTCGGCGAGCGCCTTCGGATCGATGAAGGAGATGCCGGAGTTGTCGGAGGCGCAGCCGCACGCGGTGAGGTAGGGGCCGAGCATCGCCGCCGTGTGGTTCTCGGCGATGCCGTCCTGCATGATCTTCACGGTCGTGGCGCGCAGCCTGCCGTGCGTCAACTCCTCGCGCCGCGCCAGCAGTTCCGGAAGCTGCTCCAGGCCGCGCGCCCGGTCCCACCACAGCGCCCCGACGACCCGGGCCGTGAGCTTCCCGGAGCGCGCGGCGGCCGCGTACGCCGGCGCCGGGTCGGCCATCCCCGCGTGGTCGCCGAGCAGCGCGTCCTGCCAGGCCGTCACGCCCAGCGAGTGCAGCAGCTCCTGCGCCCGCAGCAGGCCCGCGGCCAGCTCGTCGAGGGTCGGCGCCGGTACGAGGGCGGCGATGAGGGTCATCGCGCCCTCCTGGAGCATGCCGGTGGGGCGCCCGTCGGCGTCCCGCTCGATGCGGCCGTCGGCCGGGTCGGGGGTGTCGGCGGTGATCCCGGCGAGCTCCAGGGCACGGGAGTTGGCCCAGCCGCCGTGGTGGTCGCGGTTGACGAGGTACGCGGGCCGGTCGGGGACCAGCTCGTCCAGGAACCGGCGGTCCGGGGTGCCGCCGGGGAAGGCCTCCATCGACCAGCCGCCCCCGGTGATCCACTCCGCCTCCGGGTGCGCGTCCGCGTACTCCCGGATACGGCGGCGGTACGCCTCCGCCGTCGTGGCCCCGCTCAGGTCGCAGCGGCCCATCTCGACGCCGCCGCCCACCGGGTGGACGTGCGCGTCCTGGAAGCCCGGTATCAGCAACCGGCCGCGCAGGTCCACGACTTCGGTGCGCGGACCGATCAGCCCGTGGACCTCGGAGCCACCGACGGCGACGATGCGCCGACCGCGGACGGCCACGGCGCTCGCCCGGGGGCGCACGGGATCCACGGTGTGGACGGGGCCACCGGTGAAGACGAGGTCCGCGGTGCGGTGAGGGGCCATGGGCGTACTCCTGGTTCACGGAGGTGTCGTTCGTCGTTCAGTGTGCGGCGGGACACGGCGGTGTCCATGCGCAGGATGAACGTTTCGACCCCCGCACCCCTACGAGTTGGCCAACTCTGGCCGAAGCTCCGGGGGTGTCCAGGACGCGTGACGGAGGATCGTCCGAATCGTCGCGCCCGAAGGGGTGAGCCGCATCGCCGCGTTGCGGACGGCGACGGCGGCCGGGTGCGCGAGCTGCTGCCCCATCCGGCCCGCCCGGCGGGCGGCGAGCGCGACCGCCTGGCTGCGCGGGCGCCGCTCGGCGTCGTACCGGGCCAGCGCCGTACGGACGTCGGGCGCCTCGGCGGCCGCGGCGGCCAGGGTCACGGCGTCCTCCAGGGCCTGGCAGGCGCCCTGGCCGAGGTGCGGCGTCATGGCGTGGGCGGCGTCGCCGAGCAGCGCGACGCGCCCGACGGCGTACGTCGGCAGCGGCGTGGCCAGCTCGTTGATGTCGTGGTGCAGCACCGCGCCGGGCGCCGTCGCCGCCAGCAGTGCGGGGATCGGGTCGTGCCAGTCGGCGAACCGGCGGCGCAGGGCGTCGAGCGGATCGCGCGGGCGCACGCCCTTCGACGCGTTGAGCACCGCGTGCCACTCCGCGCGCCCGTCGGCGAAGAGGATGTGGCCGAACTCGGCTCCCCGCCCCCAGGTCAGCTGGAAGTCGGCGCCGCCCACGTCCACCGGGCGCTCGGTGATCGCCCGCAGCACCGTGGAGCCGCTGTACGCCGGGCCCGGCGCGTCGGGCAGCAGCCGCGCCCGGACGCGGCTGTTGATGCCGTCCGCCGCGACGACGAGGTCGGCGTCGTACGCCCGCCCGTCGGCGGTGCGCACGCGCGCGTGCGGCGCGTCCGGGTCGTCGTCGACGGCCGTCACCTCGGCGCCGTTGACCAGCGTGCCGGGCGGGAGCGGGGCGCGCAGCAGCCGGTGCAGGGTGGCGCGCGGGATGCCGAGGATCGGCGCGCCCAGGGCGCGTTCCAGGGCGTGGCCGTCCATCCGCGCGAGCACCCGGCCGCCCGGGGTGCGGGTGGCGCCGGTGAGCTGGCGGCGCGCCGCCGCACGGACGGCGGGCCCGGCGCCGAGCGCGTCCAGGGCGTGGATGCCGTTGGCGGCGAGGGAGATCCCGGCGCCCGCGTCGGCCAGGGCGTCCGGGGCGCGTTCGACGACGGTGACCCGCCAGCCGGTGCGCAGAAGCCCGAGGGCCGCCGCGAGGCCGCCGATCCCGCCGCCGATCACCACTGCTCGTCCAGGCCGCATCATTCCCCCTAGGGTCCTTCTACGGATGCTTCTACAGATGTAGAAGGAGGCTACTACGGGTGTAGAAAGGGGCCATGACCAGGGATCGCCGTACCGTCCTCGCCGACGCCGCCCTCTCCGTCCTCGCGGACGGCGGCATGCGGGCGCTCACGCACCGCGCCGTCGACGCCGCCGCGGGGCTGCCGACCGGCACGACCTCGGCGTACCTGCGGACCCGCAAGGCGCTGCTGACCGCCCTTGCCGTACGACTGGTCGAGCTTGACCAGACGGAGCTGGGGGAGGCCGCCGAAAGCGCGCCGCTGCGGCCGGAAGCGGACCCGGACGAACTGGCGGAAGCCCTGGCGCGGTTCAGCGAGGCGCGGCTGACGGGGGAGGGGCGGCGGCGGACGCTCGCCCGGTACGCGTGCACGGTGGAGAGCGTGTACCACCCGGAGCTGCGGGAGGTTCTCGTGCCGCGCGAGAACGCCGCGCGCGACGCCGTGCGGGCCGTCCTCGCCGCGCACGGGGTCGCGGACCCGGACGGGCGGACCGTCACGCTGCTGGCGTGCGTGGACGGGCTGGTCTTCGAGCGGCTGACCGGCCCCGCGGCGGATGCGGGCGGGCTGCGCGACGAGATCCGGGCGCTGGTGGACGCGGCTCTGCGGCCGTAGCCCGATCGGGCCCGGCGGGGGTGCCCCGCCGGGCCCGACCGGTGATCGGGTCAGGACACCTGCGCCTTGTCGTACAGCGCCTTCGCCACATCGCCGAAGTACGGGCCGAACATGCGGTTCGGCAGGAAGGTGTAGCCGAAGCTGTTCACCGAGACCTGCAGACCCGTGCCGGTCGACTCGCTGAAGCCGGTGAACCAGGGACCGCCGCTGGAGCCACCGGTCATGTTGCAGGCCAGGCTGTGGTCCTGCGAGAAGAGGAAGTCCTTGGAGGAGTTCCCGCTGCAGTGGATCAGCTTGGAGCCGTCGTACGGGGAGGCGGCCGGGAAGCCGAAGGCGTACATCGGCTTGTTGTAGCCGCCGTTGAACTGGATGCCCTGCGCGCCGGTGACGGCGGTGAGCTTCTGGCCGTTGAGGGGGGCCACGACCGCCGCGCCGATGTCGTGGTTGATGTCCTCGCTCGCCTCCCACTGCGGGGTGGTCAGCGTCTTGGTGGCGGTCCACTGGCCGTAGGGCGCCTGGCCGTTGTCGTACGCGGGCACGAAGACCCAGTTGGTGTGCCAGCTGCCCTGGTACTTCACGCAGTGGCCGGCCGTGATGACGGTGCTGGCGTTCTGGCTGGTGACGGCGTTGCCGGAGCAGGAGGCGGTACGGCCCTGGAAGGTGAAGAACACCCGCCCGGACGTCTTGACCACCGCCCCGCCGCCGGTCCAGGGCCCGCCCGCCTGCGGGAAGGCGGTGGGCGCGACGGTGGTGGTCTCCTTGCCCGGCTGCGGCGCCTTGAGCTTCTTCAGCGCCCGCGGGGTGAGCTCCAGGTCCAGCGGGGTGGCCGCGCGCATGCGCTCGGCGGTCCAGAAGGCGCGGGCGCCCTGCTGCTCGGCGGCCGTGACGGTCTTGGACGCCGGGGCGGGGGCGGGGGAGGGCGCCGGTCCGGCCGCGGTGGCGGCCGTCGTGGACAGGGCGCTCGTGACGAGGGCTCCGACGGTCAGCAGGATGCCCGTGGCGGTGCGGTGGCGTCTCACGCATGTCTCCTTCTGCCGTGCCCGGGCGCGGTCGCGCGGCCCGGGCAGGGTGGGGGAACGAAGAGCGGTGCGGATCAGCGGTGCGTGCCGTGCGTGAGGCAGGGTCCCACGGGCGGGGGCCGGTTGTCAGGAGCGCGTCAGCAACTGCTTCGGCGGCTACGTCAGCGGCTTCGCGAAGCAGCGGCTGTTCGGGTACTCGCGGTAGTAGCCGAACTTGGCGCACGGCTCGTACCCGCTCGACGTGTACAGCCCGATCGCCTCCGGCTGCATGTCCCCGGTCTCCAGCACCATCCGGGTCCGCCCGGCGGCGCGCGCGTCCTCCTCCAGGGCGGCGAGGATGCGGCGGGCCAGGCCCAGGCCGCGCGCCTCGGGGATCACGTACATGCGCTTCAGCTCGGCGTCCCCGTCGGCGTACCCCTCGTCGTTCTCGTCCTGCGTACGCCAGCCGCCGGTCGCGACCGGGCGGTCCCGCTCGTCGTACGCGAGCAGGTACAGACCGTGCGGCGGGCGGAACATCGAGGGGTCGAGCGGTGTGAGATCGCCCTCGTCGCCGTACCGCTCGGCGTATTCGAGCTGGACGGCATCGTTGAGTTTGACGGCGTCGGGGTGGTCGAAGGGGACCGGGCGGATAAGCATACGGGGGATGGTACATGTATGCGGCTATCCGTGGTCGGTTATCGTGCCGGGATGCTCACTGTGACGTCCGCCAATGTCAATGGCCTGCGCGCCGCCGCGAAGAAGGGCTTCGTGGAATGGCTGGCCGGGACCGCCGCCGACGTGCTCTGCCTCCAGGAGGTGCGCGCCGAGGAGTCCCAGCTCCCCGAGGCGGTCCGCACGCCCGACGGCTGGTTCGCGGCGCACGCCCCGGCCGCCGCCAAGGGCCGCGCGGGCGTCTCCCTCTACACGCGGCGCGAGCCGGACGCGGTGCGCGTGGGCTTCGGCTCGTCCGAGTTCGACGGCAGCGGCCGCTACCTGGAGGCCGACCTGCCGGGCGTCACGGTCGCCAGCCTCTACCTCCCCTCCGGGGAGGTCGGTACGGAGCGGCAGGACGAGAAGGTCCGCTTCATGGACGCCTTCCTCCCGTACCTCAAGGAGCTGAGGGAGCGGGCGGCGTCCGAGGGACGCGAGGTGCTGGTCTGCGGCGACTGGAACATCGCCCACCAGGAGGCCGACCTCAAGAACTGGAAGGCCAACCGCAAGAGCTCCGGCTTCCTCCCCGAGGAGCGCGCCTGGCTCTCGCGCGTCCTCGCCGAGGGTGACGGCGGCTACGTCGACGTGGTCCGCGCCCTCCACCCCGACCAGGCGGGCCCGTACTCGTGGTGGTCCTACCGCGGCCGCGCCTTCGACAACGACGCGGGCTGGCGCATCGACTACCACGTGGCCACCCCGGGCCTGGCCGCCCGCGCCGTCAAGGCCTGGGTGGAGCGCGCCGCCTCCCATGGCGAGCGCTGGAGCGACCACGCGCCGGTGACGGCGGTGTACGAGCTGTCGTCCGGAAACCGGTAGTTCCCGGTTCCGGAAGTGATGATCTGTCAGAGCAGGTGTGGGGAGCATCACTTCGCGGGAATGCTTCTGGCACGCTGAGCTCTCGTGCGCATCGCCACCGTACGAACGCTCAGGTCCGCCCTGCTCGCCGCGGTCACGCTCGCGCTGCCGCTGACCGCCCCCGTACCGACGTCGGCCTCCGTCCCGGTTCCCGCTTCCGAGATCCCCGCCGGGACGCCCGACGTCCTCCTCACCGATCAGGCGTCCAAACGGGTCCTGCTGCTCGACGGCGCGCGCCGCGCCTGGGACCCGGCCGCCGATCCCTCCGCCGTGCGGTGGGAGTTCTCGCCGCTCGGTGATCCCCGGTACTCCGACCTGGAGCCGGGCCTCAGCTGGGTCCACCCCAGCGAGGCCAAGGTCCGCACCTGGCAGGGGAGGACGTACGTCCTCACCGTCGCCTCGTACGGCTTCGCCGCCGTCGTGGAGTACCCGTCGGGGCGGCGCCACTGGGGCGGCACCCTCGCGCCCGGCACCACGCGCGTCAACCCGCACAGCATCGAGCTCCTGCCCAACGGCAACGTGGCCGTCGCGGGCAGCACCGGCGATGTCGTACGCCTCTACGCGGCCTCCCAGGGGCCGGCGGACGTGCCGTTCGCGTCGTACGCCCTGGAAGACGCGCACGGCCTCCAGTGGGACGGCGCGCGGCGGGTGCTGTGGGCGCTGGGCGGCGAGCGGCTCGTGGCGCTGAGGGTCGGCGGCACGGCGGCGAGGCCGGTGCTGATGAAGGCCTTCGAGGTGCCGCTGCCGACGCCGCACGGGCACGACCTCGGGCAGGTCGCCGGGCGGCCGGACCGGCTGTGGGTGAGCAGCGGGTCGGCCGTGTACCAGTACGTGAAGAGCGCCCGCGCCTTCACGCAGGACTTCACGGGCGCGGCGGACATCAGCCGCGCCCGGGTCAAGGCGGTCGGCAACGACCCGGTGACCGGCCAGGTGGTCTCCACCGTGCCGGAGAGCGGGCTGGGGGAGACCTGGTGGACCCGGAAGGTGGCGGTGCACCGGCCGGCCGGGACGTACGAGCTCGCCAACGGCGGGATCTACAAGGCGCGCTGGTGGCTGCCGATGCCGGTGTCTACGAGCTGAGGCCGCGCAGGCGGCGGTCCAGCGCCATGGACACCTCCGCCTCCACCACGCTCTTCGCCAGCGGGCGCAGCCGTACGGCGTCGGCCTCGCCGCCCGCGTGCGCGCGCAGCAGGTCGGCGAAGAGCCCGGCGAGCGCGTCGGCGTGTTCGCGGACGCGGGCGGCGGCGGCCAGGACGGCGGAGAGCGGGATGCCCTCCTTGACCAGGGCGGCCGAGACCTCCAGCAGGCGGCGGCTGACGTGGACGATCTCCTCGCCGTCGGTGGCGAGGTAGCCGAGGTCCAGGGCGGCCGCGAAGTTCTCCGGGGTGACCTGGTCTCCGAAGTGGTCGGCGAGCTGCTCCGGGGTGAGCCGGACCGGCTCCTCCTCGGTCGGTTCGCCGAGGCCCAGCACCTGGCCGACGTCGCGGCCGCTCTCGAAGGCGGCGGCGAGGTCGGCGATGCCGTTCAGGGTGTGGCCGCGCTCCAGGAGGGCGGCGATCGTCCGCAGCCGGGCCAGGTGGTGGGGGCCGTACCAGGCGATGCGGCCCGCGCGGCGGGGCGGCGGGATCAGGCCGCGCTCGCGGTAGAAGCGCAGGGTGCGCACGGTGATGCCGGCCGCGGCGGCCAGCTCCTCGACGCGGTACTCGCGCGGCGCCGTCTCCGTGATCGTCTCCGCGGCCGTCTCCTGCACCGCCGCGCCCCCGGTGGTCGTCCCCTCGTCTGCCACAGCCGCAACCCTATGTCGTACCGCCGGTAACTTTTCCGCGCGAGACCCCTACCGCTCGGTAAGGAGCTGCTCTACCCTCCCAACCGTGCCAGCGATTGCTGGCAAAGTCATGCGGACGGGTATGCGGAGGCGGCATGGGCCAGCACGAGCACGTACGAGTGGCGGTGATCGGATCGGGATTCGGCGGCCTCGGGGCCGCCGTCCGGCTGCGCCGCGAGGGGATCACCGACTTCGTCGTCCTGGAGCGCGCCGACTCCGTGGGCGGCACCTGGCGCGACAACAGCTACCCGGGGTGCGCGTGCGACGTGCCGTCCCACCTGTACTCCTTCTCCTTCGCGCCCAACCCCGACTGGCCGCGCACCTTCTCCGGCCAGCGGCACATCCGCGCCTACCTGGAGCACGTCACCGACACCTTCGGGCTGCGGCCCCACCTCCGCTTCCGCCACGAAGTCACGATGATGACGTGGGACAACGACGCGCTGCGCTGGCGGATCGAGACCACGCGGGGCACCCTCACCGCCGACGTCGTCGTCTCCGCGACCGGGCCGCTGTCCGACCCGAAGATCCCCGACATCCCCGGGCTCGCCTCCTTCGAGGAGTCCGGCGGCCGGGTCTTCCACTCCGCCCGCTGGGACCACGACTACGACCTGGCGGGCAAGCGCGTCGCCGTCATCGGCACCGGCGCGTCCGCCATCCAGATCGTGCCGTCCATCCAGCCCGAGGTCGGCCGGCTCACCCTCTTCCAGCGCACCCCGGCGTGGGTCATGCCCCGCATGGACCGCCCCATCACCGGCGCCGAGCGGTGGCTGCACCGGCAGCTGCCCTTCACCGGCAAGGCGCGGCGCGGACTGCTCTGGGGCATTCGGGAGTTGCAGGTCAGCGCCTTCACCAAGCGGCCCGCCGAGCTCGGACTCGTCGAGTCCATCGCCAAGGCCAACATGGCCAGGGCCATCAAGGACCCGGCGCTGCGGGCCAAGCTGACGCCGTCGTACCGCATCGGCTGCAAGCGGATCCTGCTGTCCAGCGACTACTACCCGGCCCTCGCCCGGCCCAACGTGGACGTCGTCGCCTCCGGCCTCGCCGAGGTGCGGGGGCGCACGCTCGTCGCCGCCGACGGCACCGAGGCCGAGGTCGACGCCGTCATCTTCTCCACCGGCTTCCACGTGACCGACATGCCCATCGCCGAGCGGGTCGTGGGCGCGGACGGGATCACTCTCGCCGAGGCGTGGAAGGACGGCATGGAGGCGCTGCGCGGCGCGACCGCCGCCGGATTCCCCAACTGGATGACCATCATCGGCCCCAACACCGGGCTCGGGAACTCCTCCATGATCCTCATGATCGAGTCCCAGCTGAACTACATGGCCGACTACCTGCGCCAACTCGACGTGCTGGACCGCCCGGGCGGCCGCGCCGCCCTCGCCGCCCGGCCGTCCGCCGTCGCCGCCTGGAACCGACGCGTACAGACCCGCATGGAGCGCACCGTGTGGAAGTCCGGCGGCTGCGACAGCTGGTACCTCGACGCCAACGGCCGCAACACCACGCTGTGGCCCGGCACCACGAGCGAGTTCCGGCGCGCGACGCGCTCCGTCGACCTGAGCGAGTACGAAGTCGTCCGGCTGCAGGAAGGGGCTGCTGCCCGATGAACGTGATCAACACGAACTCCGCGGACGGCTCCCCCCTCCACGTCGAGGTGTACGGCGCCGACGGCGCGCCCGCGGTCGTGCTGGCGCACGGCTGGACCTGCTCGACGGAGTTCTGGGCGGCGCAGATACGCGACCTCGCCGCCGACCACCGCGTCATCGTCTACGACCAGCGCGGGCACGGCCGTACGCCGGCGGTGGGGCGCGACGGGTACTCCACCGACGCCCTCGCCGAGGACCTGGAAGCCGTCCTCGCCGTCACCCTCGCGCCCGGCGAGAAGGCCGTGCTGGCCGGGCACTCCATGGGCGGCATGACCCTCATGGCGGCCGCCGCCCGGCCCGGCGTACGCGAACGCGCCGCCGCCGTCCTGCTGTGCAGCACTGGCGCCTCGCGCCTGGTCGCCGAGTCGCTGGTGCTGCCGCTGCGCGCCGGAAGGCTGCGCACCCGGCTCACCCGTGCCGTCCTGGGTGCGCGGGCGCCCCTCGGGCCGGTCACGCCGGTGTCGAAGGCGCTCCTCAAGTACGGGACCATGGGCCCCGGCTCCGCGCCGGCCGCCGTCGCCGAGTGCGCCCGTATCGTGCACGCCTGCCCGCGCGCGGTCCGGGTCGCCTGGTCGCGCGTCCTCGCCGAGCTCGACCTGGAGGCGGGCGTACGGGAGTTGACGGCGCCGACCGCCGTGATCGTCGGTGCCGCCGACCGGCTCACCCCGCCGGTGCACGCGCGGGCGATCGCCGCCGCGCTGCCGAACTGCGTCGGCGTCGACGAACTCGTGGGCGTCGGGCACATGACGCCGGTGGAGGCGCCGGAGGCCGTCACGGCCCGCATCCGCGCGCTGGTGACGACGTACCTGACGCAGAAGGAGGAAGCGGCATGAGCAAGGTGAGCCTCGACGGCCAGGTCGCCGTCGTCACGGGCGGCGCGCGCGGCGTCGGTGAGCTGCTGGCCCGCAAACTCTCCGCGCGCGGCGCGCGGATCGCGCTCCTCGGCCTGGAGCCCGAGCAGCTCAAGCAGGTCTCCGGGCGGCTGCACACCGAGAGCGACTGGTGGCACGTCGACGTCACCGACCACGAGGCGATGGCCCGGGTGGCGGGCGAGGTGAAGGAGCGCTTCGGCAAGGTGGACATCGTCGTCGCCAACGCGGGCGTCGCGGCCGGCGGCCCCTTCACCGCGTCCGACCCCGACGCGTGGCGGCGCGTCATCGAGGTCAACCTCATCGGCGGCGCCGTCACCGCCCGCGCCTTCCTGCCCGTCCTGCTCGAAAGCCGCGGCTACCTCCTCCAGATCGCCTCGCTCGCCGCCATCACCCCGGCGCCCATGATGACCGCGTACTGCGCCTCCAAGTCCGGCGTGGAGGCCTTTGCGCACAGCCTGCGCGCGGAAGTCGGGTACCGGGGCGTCCGCGTGGGCGTCGGCTACCTGTCGTGGACCGACACCGACATGGTCCGGGGCGCCGACCAGGACGACGTCATGCGCGAGCTGCGGCAGCGGCTGCCGTGGCCGTCGAACCGCACGTACCCCCTCGGCCCGGCCGTCGACCGGATCGTCGCCGGCATCGAGCGGCGCTCGGCCCACGTGTACGCGCAGTGGTGGCTGCGCGGCATGCAGTCCGTACGCGGCTACCTCCCCGGCCTCATCGCCACCGTCGGGCAGCGCGAGATGCGGCGCTTCGAGCCGCGCCTCGGGAACGTGCCGACGGGGCTGGTGGGAGCGGGGGGAGAGGCCGACGAAAAGGCGCGCACGGAGCGTGACGGAACCGTCACCGCTTGATCGAAATGCGCAGTATGTCGCGCCGTGCCACGCTGGTCGAGGCCGGGGGCCGAACGGCCCCCGCACCCCCCACACCACCACTTTCAGGAGTGACCTCGATGGGCATCTCGGACCAGTTCAAGGACAAGTCGCAGGAGCTCAAGGAGCAGGCCAAGCAGCGTGCGCAGGACGCGAAGCGCGAGGCGCAGCAGCGTACGCAGAAGGGCCGCCAGCAGCGTGACGAGCGTCGACCGGGCGTCGACGAGGACGCGCGGGCGGCGCAGGAGCGGGCGGACCGGAGCTACGACGTCTGAAGCGACGTGACGTGACGCGCGGTTGAAGCAGGGGCGCACCCGGGACGCCGGGTGCGCCCTTCGCGTTGCGCGCGTGCGCGCCGCTGCGCGCCGCTGCCCGGTGCTTGCTGCCCGGTGGGCACTGGGCGGGTGCCGGGGGCTCCGGTGGGGGGTGGCCGGACTCTCGTTCACCGCGCTTCGCGCGCGTTCAGTCGTTTTACGTCCGGCCACCCCCCACGCTCCGCCCCCGGCCCTCTCACGGAGTCGGGACCGATCCACCGTGGGTGCATCCGCCCCCCGGTGGGCGCCTTAGGGGCGGCGCGAAGCTGCCGCCAGTGGGGTCTGGGGGCGCAGCCTCCAGTTACGGGGAGGGGCGGGGTGGGGGAAAGCCTCCGCTCACCCGGAACGCGGCGGCAGCGGCGGCCGCTTCAGGGACGGGACCTGGGAGTAGTCCGGGGGCCGGGACGCCGGGTGGGAGTCCAGGAGTTGGAGCGCCACCTCGACCGCGTCGGAGAGCTGGCGGTGGCGGCCCTCCGCCCAGTCCAGCGGGGTCCGCAGGATCTCGATGTCCGGCGCCACCCCGTGGTTCTCCACGGACCACCCGTACTCGTCGAACCACGCCGCGTTCATCGGCACCGTGATCACCGTGCCGTCCCCCAGCCGGTGACGCCCCGTCATCCCGACGACCCCGCCCCACGTGCGCTGCCCCACCACGGGCCCGAGCTTCAGCAGCTTGAAGGCCGCCGTGATCATGTCGCCGTCGGAGGCCGTGGCCTCGTCGGCGAGCGCGACGATCGGGCCGCGCGGGGCGTTGGAGGCGTACGAGACGGGCTGGGCGCCGCGCGTGAGGTCCCAGCCGAGGATCTTGCGGGTGAGGGACTCGACGACGAGCTCGCTGATGTGGCCGCCCGCGTTGCCGCGTACGTCCACGATGAGGGCCGGCCGCGCCACCTCCAGCCGCAGGTCGCGGTTGAACTGGGCCCAGCCCGAGCCGCCCATGTCCGGGATGTGGAGGTACCCGCACTTGCCGCCGCTCAGCTCGCGGACCACCTCGCGGCGCTTGGCGACCCAGTCCTGGTACCGCAGCGGCCGCTCGTCGACGAGCGGGACGACGGCGACGCGCCGCGAGCGGCCCTCGCCGCCCGCGGGCTGGAAGGTCAGCTCGACGGTGGTGCCGCCGGCCGCCGCGAGGAGCGGGTAGGGGCCGGCGACGGGGTCCACGGGCCGGCCGTCGACGTGGGTGAGGACGGCGCCCTCGCGGATGCCCGTACCGGCGAGCGGGGAGCGGGCCTTGGAGTCGGACGACTCGCCGGGGAGGATGCGCTTGACGGTCCACTGGCCGTCGCGGCACACGAAGTTGGCGCCCAGCAGGCCCTGCGCCCGCTGGTAGTGCGGCGGCCCTTCGTTGCGGCGGGCGGCGGTGACGTACGCGTGCGAGGTGCCGAGTTCGCCGAGGACCTCGCGCAGGAGGTCGGCGAACTCGTCGGGTGTCGCGACGCGTTCGACGAGGGGCCGGTACTGGTCGAGGATCCCGGCCCAGTCGATGCCGCTCATCCCCGGGTCCCAGAAGTACGCGCGGATGATCCGCCCCGCCTCCGCGTACGCCTGCCGCCACTCCGCGCCCGGGTCCACCTCGTGCTGGATGCGGCGCGCGTCGACGTACACCGTGGTGTCGCTGTCGCCGACCTCGGTCGCCGGGACCGCCCGCAGTTCGCCCTCGTCGACCACGACGAGGCGCGTGCCGTCGCCGCTGAGGGCGAACCAGTCGAGGTTGCCGACGAGTTCGGTCTTGCGGGCCTTGGTGAGATTGAAGTGTTCGAGCGTGGGCCGCCCGGAGGTGTCCGCCGGGTTCACGAACGTCTCGCCCAGCGCGCCCGAGATGGGCCAGCGCAGCCACACCAGGCCGCCGCCGCTGACCGGCGCCAGCGAGGAGTACTTGGACGCGGCGACCGGGAACGGCGTCACCCGGTTCGCCAGGCCCTCGAACTCGACCACCACCGTCCCGTCGCCCTCCTGCTCCTCGGAGAGGTCCAGCCCGCCCGCCGCGGGCCGCCCCTCGGGCGACAGCGCGAAGGGCGAGGGCGTGGTGGAGGAGAGGGGCACGAGGTAGGGGCGGCAGCCGAGGGGGAAGGACAGGTCGCCGGTGTGGACGTCGTACACCGGGTCGAAGCCCCGCCAGGAGAGGAAGGCGAGGTAGCGGCCGTCGCGGGTGAAGACGGGGCTCTCGTCCTCGAAGCGGCCGTTGGTGACGTCGACGATCGTCCGGTCCTTGATCCGCGCGATCTTGATCTGCCGCAGGGACCGGCCGATCCCCGGGTGCGACCAGGTGAGCCACGCGCCGTCCGGTGAGAAGGCGAGGTCCCGGACGGGGCCGTTGATGGAGCGGGTCAGCTCGGTGAGCCCCTGCGGTTCGCTCTCCGCTTCCGGTTCGGCTTCCGGTTCCGACACGTCGAGCAGCAGCAGCCGCCCGTCGTGGGACGCGATCGCCAGCCGCGCCCCGTCCGCGTCGGCGGTCATCTCCCGTACGTGCCCGAGCTCGCCGGCCGCGAGGCGCCGCCGTTCCCCGGCGCCGCTGGCCCGGGGCAGGTAGGCGATCTCGATGGCCTCCTCGCCCTCCGCGTCCGTGACGTACGCGATGCGCCCGCTGCTGCCGAGCATCTCCGGGAGCCGTACGCGGACGCCCGGGGTGTCCACGATCGTGCGGGCGGGCCCGTCCCGGTGTGTCAGCCAGTACAGGCTGCCCCGTACGGACACGGCGCTCGCCCGCCCGGTCTCGTCCACCGCCACCCCGTCCACGTGGCTCGCGGCGGGCACCTGGTAGCGGCGCCGCCCGGTGCGCGGGCCGCCGAGCCGGACGGCGAGCTTGCGCGGCTGGGAGTCGGGGGTCAGGGCGTCGACGATCCACAGGTCCCCCGCGCACTGGTAGACCACGCGCCGCCCGTCGGAGGAGGCGTGCCGGGCGTAGAAGGCGTCGTGGTCGGTGTGCCGGCGCAGGTCGGTGCCGTCGGGCAGGCAGGAGTAGAGGTTGCCGACGCCCTCGTGGTCGGAGAGGAACGCGATGCGGCCGTCCACGAACATCGCGCAGTCCAGGTGGCCGCCGAGGTCCGGCAGCAGCCGCTCCCCGTGCAGCCAGAGCCGTCCGGTCGCCCCGCCCCGGTACCGCTTCCAGGCGGCCGGCTCGTGCGGCGGCTTGCCGGTCAGCAGCAGCGTCAGGTGCCGCCCGTCGACGTCGGCGACGGCGATGTCGGACACCGGGCCCCAGGGCAGGCGCTTGCCGGGCGAGCCGTCCGTGGAGACCTTGTACGCCCACGAGAAGTGCGAGAACGGCTGCCCGTGCGAGGCCACTGCCAGGATGTCGCCCTCCGGGGTCCAGCCGCACACCCGCGTGTCGAGCGACCCCCAGTAACTCAGCCGCCGCGCGGGCCCGCCCTCGACCGGCGCCAGGTGGATCTCGGGGTCGAGGCTGCGCCAGCTCGTGTAGGCGATGTGCCGCCCGTCGGGCGAGAAGCGCGGGTGTCCGACTCTGGTCCGGTCGACGGTCAGCCGCCAGGCGCGGCCGGGCGCCTCGCCCTCGGCGGCGAGCGGGGCGACCCACACGTCGTCCTCGGCCGCGAAGCACAGCAGGTCCTGGTGGAGGTGGGGATACCGGAGGTACGCGCCGTCGCTGCTCACACAGCCATGCTTTCGGCGCGGCCCGGCGCTGGCAACTCGGCCGACGCGCGCCTTCGTTCCGTGATGCCGCCCGTGATGCCGGACACACGCGTACGAAACGGTTTCGTTTCGCACGCGCCCGCGTGTACCGTCCAGGTGTACGAAACCGTTTCGTCTCGATGGAAGGCCGGCGGACATGGCCCGTACCAGGCTCACCCCGGAACGCGAGTCCGAGCTGTACGAAGCCGTGCTCGCCCTGCTCCGCGAAGTCGGCTACGACGCCCTCACCATGGACGCCGTCGCCGCCCGCACCCACTCCAGCAAGGCCACCCTCTACCGCCAGTGGGGGAGCAAGCCCCAGCTGGTCGCCCGCGCCCTGCGCAACAACAAGCCGGTCCGCCTCGACGAGATTGACACCGGCTCGCTGCGGGGCGACTTCCACGAGATCCTGTCGCGTTCCGACGACTGCCGGCTGGAGCAGGACTCCGCGCTCATGCGGGGCCTCGCCCACGCCGTCCACGACAACCCCGAACTGCTGCGGGCGCTGCGCGAGCTGCTCATCGAACCCGAGATGACCGGCCTCGACGGAGTCCTGCGGCGCGCGGTCGAGCGCGGCGAGGTCGCCGTGGACAACCCGGCGCTGAAGCTCGTCCCCCACATGCTGATCGGCGCCTTCATCGCCCGTCCCCTGGTCGACGACCGGCCGGTGGACCAGGCGTTCCTGAGGGCGTACGTCGACGCCGTGGTGCTCCCCGCCCTCGGCGTCTGACGCGCAGTCCCACGCAACACGCAACACGCAACACGCACCACCTGACACGTACCGCTCACGCTGTCGGGCCGTCTCCCCACGACCCTGTCCGATCCACACCCTCCGGGAGTCGCCCCCGTGGCCACGTTCCTCTACCGACTCGGCCGGCTCGCCTTCCGGCGCCGCCATGTCGTGACCCTCCTCTGGGTCGCGCTGCTGGCGCTCGCCGGCGTCGGCGCGGCCTCCGCGCCCGCCGCGACGTCGAGCTCGTTCTCCATACCCGGCACGGAGGCCCAGAAGGCCTTCGACCTCCTCGAACAGCGCTTCCCGGGCGCGGGCGCCGACGGCGCCACCGCCCGCGTCGTCTTCAAGGCGCCGGACGGCGCGAAGATGACCGACCCCGCGCGCAAGGCCGTCGTCGACAAGGCGGTCGGCGAGCTGCGCACCGGCTCCGACCAGGTCGCCTCGGTGACCGACCCGTACGCCGTCCAGGCCGTCTCGCGCGACGGCACGACGACCTACATCCAGGTGTCGTACAAGGTCAACGGCATGGAGCTGACCGACGCGACGCGCGAGGCGCTCAAGGAGACCGGCGCCGAGGCGCGGCAGGGCGGGCTCACCGTCGAGATCGGCGGTGACGCGCTGCAGACCGTGCCCGAGACCGGCTCGGGCGAGATCATCGGCGTCATCGTCGCCGGGATCGTCCTCGTCATCACCTTCGGCTCCCTGGTCGCGGCCGGACTGCCGCTGCTCACCGCGCTCGTCGGCGTCGGCATCGGCGTCTCGGCGATCACGGCCCTGGCGAGCGTCCTCGACCTGGGCTCCACCACCTCCACGCTCGCGATGATGATCGGCCTCGCGGTCGGCATCGACTACGCGCTCTTCATCGTCTCCCGCTACCGCGCCGAGCTCGCCGAGGGCCGTGACCGCGAGGAGGCGGCCGGGCGGGCCGTCGGCACCGCCGGCTCCGCGGTCGTCTTCGCGGGCCTCACCGTCGTCATCGCGCTGGTCGGCCTGGCCGTCGTCAACATCCCGATGCTGACGAAGATGGGCTTCGCCGCCGCGGGCACGGTCCTGATCGCCGTCCTCATCGCGCTCACCTTCATCCCGGCGCTGCTCGGGTACGTCGGCAAGCGCGTCCACGGCCGCAAGGCCCGCAAGAACCCGGTTCCGGCGTCGGACGACGACAAGCCCAACCTGGGCACCCGCTGGGCCCGCTTCGTCCTGCGCCGCCCGCTCGTCGTGCTGCTGGTCGGTGTCGTCGGCCTCGGCGCGGTCGCGCTGCCCGCCGCCTCGCTGGAGATGGGCCTGCCCGACGACGGCTCGCAGCCCACCTCCACCAGCCAGCGCCGCGCGTACGACCTGCTCTCGGACGGTTTCGGCCCCGGCTTCAACGGGCCGCTCATGGTCGTGGTCGACGGCGACAAGGCCGCGGCCGACCGTACGGCCAAGACCATCCAGGGCCTGGACGGCGTCGCGGCCGTCACCCCCGCCACCCCGAACAAGGCGGGCGACACCGCGATCATCACCGTCGTCCCGAAGGACCGCCCCTCCTCCACGGAGACCGAGGAGCTGGTCCGCTCCCTCCGGGACACGACCGGCGACGACGTCCTGGTCACCGGCGCCACCGCGATGAACATCGACTTCTCGCAGAAGATGAACGACGCGCTGTTGCCCTACCTGGCGCTGGTCGTCGGCCTCGCCTTCCTGCTCCTGATGGTGGTCTTCCGCTCGGTGCTGGTGCCGCTGAAGGCGGCCCTCGGCTTCCTGCTGTCGGTCGTCGCCGCGCTCGGCGCGGTCGTGGCGGTCTTCCAGTGGGGCTGGCTCGGCTCGCTCTTCGGCGTCGAGCAGACCGGCCCGATCATGAGCATGATGCCGATCTTCATGGTGGGCGTCGTCTTCGGCCTCGCCATGGACTACGAGGTCTTCCTCGTGACCCGGATGCGTGAGGCGTACGTGCACGGCGAGCGGCCCGGCCAGGCCGTCGTGACCGGCTTCCGGCACGGTGCCCGGGTGGTCACCGCCGCCGCGGTGATCATGATCGCGGTCTTCGCCGGCTTCATCGGCTCCAGCGAGCAGATGGTGAAGATGATCGGCTTCGGCCTCGCCGTCGCCGTCTTCTTCGACGCGTTCATCGTGCGCATGGCGATCGTCCCGGCCGTCCTGGCCCTGCTCGGCCGCGCCGCCTGGTGGCTGCCGCGCTGGCTCGACCGGCTCCTGCCGAACGTCGACGTGGAGGGCGA
This sequence comes from Streptomyces sp. NPDC003036, assembly GCF_040611175.1. Lineage (NCBI taxonomy): Bacteria > Bacillati > Actinomycetota > Actinomycetes > Kitasatosporales > Streptomycetaceae > Streptomyces > Streptomyces sp. NPDC003036. The sequence goes on from NZ_JBEXNO010000003.1 coordinate 157,981, forward strand.
GGGCCTGCGCAAGGAGCTCGCGGCCGCGCCGGAGGAGGGGGAGCGGGAGCTCGTCCGCGCCTGAGCCCCGAGGGGACTACGCCGTCACCGTGTCACGTGCGACGCGGTGATGGCGTACGTGCGCCGCAGGAAGCGCAGCAGTGCCGAGGAGTCGAACTGCACCATCGCGACGTCGCCGGAGGTGTGCAGCTCCACCACGGTCTGCACCCGCCCGCAGGGCCAGACTCCGATGTCGCCGTGGCGGGCGGGGGCGCGCAGGCCCCGTTCCAGTACGGCGCGGGGGAAGGTCCAGGTGGTGCCTTCGGGGAAGACGAGGCGGACGGTCGCGGACCCGTCGCCCTCGGCGTCGGAGGGATCGCAGCGCAGGGCGACCGGAACGGGGCGCGAGAGGGGGCCGTCGTCGACGATCAACCCCTTGGCATGGATTTCGACCATGGGGACCGTGTTCCCCTCAAGAGGGGTTTCCTCGGCGGAGACCATCGTGCGACTCCTCACACTCGCCAGACCTATACCTTATGTCCTATTTGTCTAGCGCGTGCGCCCCGGCTCGTTTCTGTGACGGGTACGCTCTTGCAACTTGTTCGCAAGAAGCCCCATCATCGAACGGTCCACACCGGGCCCCCACCCTGTCCGAAAGCGGTCCCCGCCATGCATGTCCCCGACGGTTTCATCAACGCGCCCGTCTCCGCGGCCGCGGGCCTCGCCGCCGCGGGCGCGGTCGCCGTCAGCCTGCGCGGGGCCCGTAAAGAGCTGGACGACAGGACGGCGCCGCTCGCCGGGCTCGTCGCGGCCTTCGTCTTCGCCGTGCAGATGCTGAACTTCCCCGTCGCCGCCGGCACCAGCGGACACCTGCTCGGCGGCGCGCTCGCCGCGATACTCGTCGGCCCCTACACCGGCGTACTCGTCATCGCCGTCGTCCTGCTGATGCAGGGCATCCTCTTCGCGGACGGCGGCCTGACCGCGCTCGGCGTCAACATCACCGTCATGGGCGCCGTCACCGTCCTCACCGCGTACGTCCTCTTCCGCGGCCTCGTCCGGGTCCTGCCGCGCACCCGCCGCTCCGTGACCGTCGCCTCCTTCGTCGCCGCGCTCGTCTCCGTGCCGGCCGCGGCCGCCGCCTTCACGCTGATCTACGCCGTCGGCGGCACCACCGACGTCCCGGTCGCCAAGGTCTTCGCCGCCATGGTCGGCGTCCACACCCTGATCGGCATCGGTGAGGCCGCGATCACCACCGCGACCGTCGGCGCCGTCATCGCCGTACGCCCCGACCTGGTGTACGGCGCCCGGGGGCTGTCCGCGCCGCTCAAGCTGCGCGTGGGCGGGGAGCTCGTCGACGCCGCCCCGGCCGCGGTCCCGGCCGCCGCCGCGCCCCGCTCCACCAAGAAGGTGTGGGCCACCGGCCTGGTCACCGCCCTCGCGCTCGCCGGAGTCGTGTCCTTCTACGCCTCCGCCAGCCCCGACGGCCTGGAGAAGGTCGCCGCCGACCAGGGCATCGACCAAAAGGTCGAGGACCACGCCGCCAAGGATTCGCCGCTCGCCGACTACGGCGTCAGCGGCGTCACGAACGCCCGCCTGTCCGGGGGGCTGGCGGGCACCATCGGCGTGGGCGCGACGGTCGCCGTCGGCACAGGCGTGTTCTGGGCCGTACGGCGCCGCCGCAGCGCCTCCGAGGCGACCACCGCCGCGCGGGAAACCGTCTGACGTGGGCGCGGGCCACGCGCACAAGCTCTACCGGCACGGGCACTCGCCCGTGCACCGGCTGCCGCCGCACTGCAAGCTCGCCGCGGTCTTCTGCTTCGTCGTGGTCGTGGTCTCCACGCCTCGCGAGGCGGTGTGGGCCTTCGGCCTGTACGCGGTGCTGCTCGGCGCGGTCGCGGCCGCCGCCCGCGTCCCGGCGGGCTTCGTGCTGCGGCGCCTGGTGATCGAGGTGCCGTTCGTGGCCTTCGCGTTCCTGATGCCGTTCGTGGTGCCCGGGCACCAGACGGAGCTGCTCGGCGTCTCCGTCTCCGTACCCGGCCTCTGGGACGCCTTCAACGTCCTCGCCAAGGGCACCCTCGGCGTCGCCGCGTCCGTCCTCCTCGCCGCCACCACCGAGCTGCGCGCCCTGCTGCTGGGCCTCCAGCGGCTGAAGCTGCCCCCGCTGCTCGTACAGATCGCCTCCTTCATGATCCGATACGGCGACGTCATCACCGACGAGATGCGGCGCATGTCCGTCGCGCGCCGCTCGCGCGGCTTCGAGGCCAGGGGCGTACGCCACTGGGGCGTGCTCGCGAAGTCCGCCGGTGCCCTCTTCATCCGCTCGTACGAGCGCGGCGAACGCGTCCACCTGGCGATGGTCAGCCGCGGCTACGCGGGCACCATGCCCGTCATCGACCAGGTGACCGCCTCCCGGGCGCAGTGGTCTGCGGCCGCGGCCCTTCCGCTCACGGCCCTGGCCGTCTGTCTGCTGGGATGGACGCTATGAGTCTCGGTTTCGTCCCGTCGCTTCAGGTGCGCGGCCTCGCGTACGCCTACCCCGACGGCCACCAGGCGCTCTTCGGCGTGGACCTGACCGTCGAGCGCGGCGAGCGCGTCGCGCTGCTCGGCCCCAACGGCGCCGGGAAGACCACCCTGGTCCTGCACCTCAACGGCATCCTCGGCGGCGGCGTCGGCACGGTGACGGTGGCCGGGCTGCCTGTCGAGAAGGCGAACCTCGCCGAGATCCGCCGCAAGGTCGGCATCGTCTTCCAGGACCCGGACGACCAGCTCTTCATGCCGACCGTCCGCGAGGACGTCGCCTTCGGCCCGGCGGCCGCCGGGCTGCGCGGCCCCGAGCTGGAGGCCGTCGTCATGAAGGCCCTCGGCCGGGTCGGCATGGAGGGCTTCGCCGACCGGCCCCCGCACCACCTGTCCTTCGGGCAGCGGCGGCGCGTCGCCGTCGCGACCGTCCTCGCCATGGAGCCGGAGATCCTCGTCCTCGACGAGCCGTCGTCCAACCTGGACCCGGCCTCCCGGCGCGAACTCGCCGACATCCTGCGCTCCTTGGACGTCACCGTGCTGATGGTCACGCACGACCTGCCGTACGCCCTGGAGCTGTGCCCCCGCTCGGTCATCCTCAGCGAGGGCGTCATCGCGGCGGACGCCCCGACCCGGGACCTGCTCTGCGACGAGGAGCTCATGCGGCGCCACCGCCTGGAGCTCCCGTTCGGCTTCGACCCCACCGCCACCCCCGCCACCCCCACCCGGAATCCGGCACCCCGCTAGTCCGTTGCACCATGGGTGCGAGCGAAAGGGGTGGGCGTGGACGTCCAGGGCACAGTGCAGGCGGGTTTCGAGCCGGTCAGGGACGCTTTCGTACGCAATTTCGAACAGCGTGGCGAACGCGGCGCGGCCGTCGCCGTCTACCGCGACGGCCGCAAGGTCGTCGACCTGTGGGCAGGCACCAAAGACGTGGACGGCGCCGCCCCCTGGGCCGTGGACACCGCGCAGATCGTCCGCTCCGCGACCAAGGGCGTGGCCGCCGCCGTACCGCTGCTGCTGCACCAGCGCGGACAGCTGGACCTGGACGCGCCGGTCGGCACGTACTGGCCGGAGTTCAAGGCGGCGGGCAAGGAGCGGGCCCTGGTCAGGCACCTGCTGGCGCACCAGGCGGGCGTCCCGGCCGTCGACCGGCCGCTGACCTTCGCCGAAGCCGCCGACCCGGACACCGCAGCGGCCGCCGTCGCCGCGCAGGCACCCGCGTGGGAGCCGGGCACCGCCCACGGCTACCACGCCCAGACGTACGGCTGGCTGCTCGCCGCCCTCGTCCAGCGGGTCACCGGCCGCACCATCGGCCGCTGGGTCGCCGAGGAGATAGCCCGGCCCCTGGGCCTGGACCTGTGGATCGGCCTCCCCGCCGACGAGGCGCACCGCGTCGGCCGCGTCGGCCCGGTCGAGGAGCCCGTCCAGGGCGGTGGAGCGCTCAAACTGCGGCCCAAGCGGTCGGTCGCCGACGCCTACGCCGACCCCGCCTCGCTCACCCGCCGCGCCTTCGGGGCGATCGCCCCGGCCCCCGACGAGAACGACCCCACGTACCGCGCCGCCGAACTCCCCGCCTCGGCGGGCATCTCCACCGCCCGCGCCCTGGCCCGCTTCTACGCCGCCACGCTCGGCCCCGTCGACGGCCACCGCCTCTTCGCCCCGGCGACCCTCGCCATGGCCCGAACGGAGGAGGCCGTGGGCCCGGACCACGTCCTCGTCGTGAACACCCGCTTCGGCCTCGGCTACATGCTGCACGGCCCCGCCTCGCCGCTGCTGTCGCCCGGCTCCTTCGGCCACCCCGGCCGCGGCGGCTCCCTCGGCTTCGCCGACCCGGCGTCGGGCATCGCCCTCGGCTACGTCACGAACGGCATGCGCAAGGGCGTCACGGCCGACCCACGCGCCCAGGCGCTGATCCGGTCGGTCCGTTCGGCGATCGCCGGAGACGTCACCTAGGGTGATTCCCATGACTGACAACAGCGACAAGAGCAACGTCTTCTTCGACATCGAGATCAACGGCGAGGCGGCCGGCCGGATCGTCTTCAAGCTGTACGACGACGTCGTGCCGAAGACGGCCCGCAACTTCCGCGAGCTCGCCACCGGCCAGCACGGCTTCGGCTACGAGGGCTCCAGCTTCCACCGCATCATCCCGAACTTCATGCTCCAGGGCGGCGACTTCACCGCCGGTAACGGCACCGGCGGCAAGTCGATCTACGGCGAGAAGTTCGCCGACGAGAACTTCCAGCTCAAGCACACCCGCCCGGGCCTGCTGAGCATGGCCAACGCCGGCCGCAACACCAACGGCTCGCAGTTCTTCATCACGACGATCGTCACCGACTGGCTCGACGGCAAGCACGTCGTCTTCGGCGAGGTCGTCGAGGGCATGGACCTGGTCAAGAAGATCGAGGCCCTCGGCTCCCAGTCCGGCGCGCCGAAGGCGAAGGTCACCATCGCCAAGTCCGGCACGGTCTGAGCCTCCGACCCCACAGGACCGGCCGCCCGGCGGCCGGTCCGTGCGGCTGCCCCTTTACGTGGATGCGGTGGCCCGGCAGTCGCGGCACGTGCCCGGTTCCGGGGCACGGAAGCCCCGTCCGCAGCCGTCGCAGCACTGGAGCGGATGAGGGCGCGGCGGACGGGCGGCGCGGAACGTCGGGGGCGGCGGGAGCTGGGTCGTCAGCCGGTGCGCGAGCAGGGCCGCCGGGCGGTGCAGTGGCCCGGTCGGCAGGCACGCGGTCAGGGCGGCGCGTACGAGCTCGGGGCCGACCTCCCGCTCCAGCCACGCGACGACCCCTGGGGCCAGGACCTCCGCGTCCCGCTCCGACAGCAGCAGACGAGGGTCGTGGTGGCGCAGCCCGGCCAGCAGGTCGAGGGCCTGCCGCAGCAGTTCCGCGTTCGAGTGGCCCGGCTGCGGTACGGAGAGGGGCCTCGGCTCGCGGCGGGGGCGAGGCAGGGTCAGGGTCTGCGGCTCGGACATCGGCTCCGGAGGCGGCGCCGAAGGGTCCTGCAGAGCGGCCTCGCGCCGCGCGGCGGCAGGCATGTTGCAGGAGATCGTCCGGGTGATGATCTGCCCCTCGGGCGTGCGCTCACGTTCCCGCCGGATGTACCCGCGCTGCTCCAGCTCCCGCAGCGCCGCCGCGATCCGCTCCCTGCCCTCCGGGAAGCGGGCTGCCAGGGTCCTGATGTCCACCGGGGCGCCCGTGGGCAGCGACTGGATGTGCGCCGAGAGCCCGATCGCCGTCAGGGACAACTCCCTGTGCTGGGCGAGATGGTTGCCGATGACCGTGTACCGGGCGTGCTCCCGGTTGTTGTCGTGAATGACGCCGCCTCGCGAGTGGTGCGTACGGGTGCGGACGTTCCCGCGCTGGGCGCGTGAGCGCGCGCTAAGGTGCTTGGTGTCCATCAGGAAGCGGCTTTCTTCCTCGGTGGTCAGGCCCTCGCCCGGGATTGCCTGTCCCGGCGGGGGCCGTCGCATGTCTGGGGTTGTGTGTCGCCGTGAGCGTAAGACACCCAACCGCCCGTTATGCCAGTCCACTTGGCATATTCACTCGCGTGAGTGAGGCCGCCTCGCGGGAGGGAGGGGTGGGGTTTGGTGGGGGTTCTTTCTCATGGGTTCTTTGGATTGGTAAGAGCTCCCGACGCCCCGGAGCCAGGGTTCCCGGGACCCGGTACGAGCCCGATCTCCGCCCACACCGTCTTGCGCGGAACCGGCCCCTCCGTCACCCCCCAGCGGCCCGCGAACGCCTCCACGAGCACCAGGCCGTACCCCGTCTCGCTCCGGCACGGAAGCCGGTCCCCGCGCGTGTCCGTCACCTCGATGCGGAGGGCCTTGTCGCCGTCCGTCGTCCGCAGTTCCAGGAGGAAGTCCCGGCCCGGCACCTTGCCGTGGGTGACGGCGTTCGCGGCCAGCTCGGCGACGACCTGCGCGGCCGTTTCGGCCACCCCGTACGGCAGGTCCCACGCGTGCAGCCGCTCGGTGGCCAACAGGCGCGCGAGGCGGGCGCCGCGTGGGGTGGGGGACAGCTGAATGCTGAAGTGGCGGGTGGCCGGGGCCAGTTCAGTGGTTTTGTGGTTCACGTCACAAAGCCTGGCGGCGGCGGACGGGCCCGCGCCAGTCACGTTATGCATGCGTACGGTGACTGTCCGGAGCGTCCGGTGCTGTCCGGCCTGTCCGGAGAGGCGTACGGGCAGGGAGGTACGTCGGAGGTCGGCGCGCATGAGCCTGGAAGAGAACGGCAGCAAGAGCGAGGCGGACGAGCCGGGTTGGGAGGTCGACCCGGACGACGAGTCCGGCGCGGCGGTCGTCGCGACGGTGGGACGCCAGCTGAAACTCTGGCGCGAGGCGGCGGGCATGCGGGCCGGGGAGTTCGGCCTCGCCATCGGGTACGGCGAGGACCTCGTCTACAAGGTGGAGGCGGGGAAGCGGATCCCGAGGCCCGAGTACCTGGACAAGGCGGACGAGGTGCTGCGGGCGGGTGGGCGGATCTCGGCGATGAAGAAGGACGTGGCGGAGGCGCGTTACCCGAAGAAGGTGAGGGACCTGGCGCGGATGGAGGCGCGGGCGGTTGAACTCGTCTCGTACGGCAGTCATGCCTTGCATGGCCTGCTGCAGACGGAGGCGCATGCTCGTGCGCTGCTGGGTACGCGGCGGCCTGCCTACTCTGTCGACGAGTTGGAACGGATGCTCGGAGCTCGCATGGTCCGGCAATCCATCTTCGAGCGGTCACCGGCGCCCGAACTCAGCTTTGTCCTGGAAGAGGTGACCCTGCGCCGCCCAGTCGGAGGGACAATGGTGCAGCGCCAACAGCTCGAACGCTTGTTGGAGGTGGGACACATGCGGAACGTTGACATTCAAGTGATGCCGACCGGCCGCTGGGACCACCCAGGAACGGGCGGACGGATCCAGGTGCTCAAGTTCGGCGACGGCTCTGCGGTCGGGCGTACCGACGACGAGTACGGAGGCCGTCCCATCTCGGATCCAAAACGACTTCGGGTCCTTGAGCTGCGCTATGGCATCATCCGGGCTCAGGCTCTCACGCCAGGGGAGTCGCTGGCCCTCATCGAGGAAGTGCTGGGAGAGACATGATCCGCAAGACCTCCGCCGGGGAACCTGACACGCTCGTCTGGTTCAAGAGCAGCTACAGCGACACCAGCAACGGCAACGACTGCGTCGAGGTCGCCACCGCCCCCGGCATCGTCCACGTCCGCGACTCCAAGGACCCCGACGGCCCCCGCCTCGCCCTCACGCCCGGCGCGTGGGCCGGATTCATCGCGGACACGACAGCGCGCTGATCACGGGTCCCCTACCCTCGGGGCGTTCGACGACTGTCGCAAGGGGTGGGGATCCGCATGGCAACTGGCACGTCATCACCAGCGAGCTGGTGGTTCGTCATCGCCGTCCGCTCGGGCGTGGGGGTACGGCCTGTCACGGCGTACGAGCGCTGGTGAGGGCACGGCCTACTCGGCCGACCACCGCAGCTCTCCCGCCCCCAGCGCCACCGTCGCCCGCGCCCGCATCGGGCCGTCGGCGCGGCGGGAGAGGAGCGTCAGCTCGGAGACCCGGGCCGTCAGGGTGCCGAGCAGGGCGGCGCAGTGGGCCGCGAGCTCGTGCGGGACGCGGCTGCGGCCGAGGGAGAGGTGCGGGGTGAAGCGTTCGTGGCGCCCCGAGCAGAGGGGGAAGCGGAGCTCCAGCGCGTCGTACAGCCGCGTCCAGGGCTCGTCGCCGTCCGCCGCCGGGTCCAGCCAGACGGTGGCGTCGTGCCGGTGACGGAACCAGCGCACGCCTTCCAGCCGGGCCGGGAAGGGCGGCACCTCCGAGGCGGTCGCCGCCAGCAGCGGGGCGGCCCGCTCGAAGTCGGTCTCCGGTACGAAGCCGAAGAGGACGTTCACGTGCGGCGGCCAGCGGTGGAACTGGCGGTCGTGCTCGCGCCGGATGTGCTGGATCGGCGGCCACAGCTCCGGCGGCGGGAGCCAGGCCACGGCCGTCCGGGCCGTCGGCGGCACGGCCAGGACGCGCTCGTCGTCGCCCGTACGCATGGACATCCCTCCTCCACCTCCAGGTTCACTCTTCGGCACGCGCGTCGCTGACGGCCCCCGGCGGGCCGCGAGCGGAGGCTATGGGCGCCCGTGATCGCTCGCGCCCCTCCGGAGACCCCGTATGCGCCGTCGCCGTCTCGCCCTGCCGCTCGCGTCCGCCCTGCTCGCCCTCGCCTCGCCCGCCTACGCCGTCGCCGTACCGGCCGTGCCCGCCGACAAGCCGCAGCTGCTGAGCGCCTGGACCCAGCCCAGCGCCGCCAGCTACAACACCTGGTGGGCGGCGCGCCAGAACCAGGCCGCGTGGAGCTCCTACGCCTTCGACTGGTCCACGGACTACTGCTCCGGCGCGCCCGACAACCCCCTCGGCTTCCCCTTCCAGTACTCCTGCGCGCGGCACGACTTCGGGTACCGCAACTACAAGGCGGCCGGGCAGTTCGAGGCGAACAAGGCGCGGCTCGACACGGCGTTCCACGAGGACATGAAGCGCGTGTGCGCCCGGTACGCCGGCGATGCCGTACGCGTCTCGTGCCACACGATGGCCTGGACGTACTACCAGGGCGTGTCGGCGTTCGGTACGCCGGCCAAGGACGCGGTCAGCGGGGTGCGTCGGGCAGTGTGATCGCGTTCTTGGCCCGGGTCATCGACTCCTCGGACGCCGGGCCACCCGGGTTCTCGGTGGCGAGGGCCTGGTTCGCCGCGACGAAGGGCCGCATGGCCGACTCGTAGCGGGCGAAGGCGGTGCGGTGGTCCTCGCCCGCCGCCTGCCCGGCCAGCGCGTCGGCGAGGATGTACGCGCCGACCAGCGCGAGGCTCGTGCCCTGCCCGGAGAACGGCGAGGCGCAGTAACCGGCGTCGCCGAGGAGGACCGTCCGGCCGCGTGACCAGCGGTCCATCCGGATCTGGGCCAGGGCGTCGCAGTAGAAGTCGGGCGCCTCCAGCGCGGCCTTCGTCAGCCGGTCGGACTCCCAGCGCAGGGCGGAGAGGCGGTCGACCACGAGCCGCCGCAGCCACTCCGTGTCCCGGTGGTCGCCGTCCAGCGGCGCGGACTCGAAACCGAAGGCGATCCGCAGCTCCTTGTTGTCGCGGACCGGCATGATGCCGAAGCCCGCGTCGCCGTCGCGCAGCCAGACCTGCCAGTTGTCCAGGTCCAGGAAGTTCTCGGCGCTGAAGACCGAGAGGTAGCTGCCGAGGTGGTGGGTGTAGTCCTCGGCGGGGCCGAAGGCGAGGCGCCGGACCGCCGAGTGCTGGCCGTCGGCGCCGACGACGACGTCGACGTCCCGCGCCGGGCCGTGCGCGAAGCCCACCCGGACTCCGGCCTCGTGCTCCTCCAGCGAGACGATGCTGTCGCCGAAGACGTACTCCACTTCCCCCTGTGTGTGCGTGTGGAGCAGTCGTACGAGGTCCTCGCGCAGGATCTCGATGTCGTCGCCGTCGAGCCGCCCGCTGCTGAGCGCGTACTCCGTCGTCCGCTCGACCTCCGTGCCGTCGGCGTCGAGCATCGACATGCCGCGCATCCGGGTGCGCATGCGCCGCGCCTCCGTCAGCAGGCCCATCCGGTCCATGACCTCCAGGGCGACGCCCCGGACGTCGACGGCCTGGCCGCCCGCGCGCACGCCCGGCGCCCGCTCGACGACCACCGGCGCGAAGCCGCGGCGGCGCAGCAGGAGCGCGAGTGCGGCGCCCGCGATGCCGCCGCCGGAGATGAGGACGGTCTTCATGTGGTTCCCCCTTCGTACGGTGTACGCCACTGAATGTACGACGTACGCGCACGCCTGCCAACAGGCGTTTTCGGTGCTCTGTACTAGGGCAGAGGGATATCCGGGCGGTGTCGTCGCTGGTAGCGTCTGCCCTAGTACAGGCGTACGCGCAGTGGAAAAAAGCCGAAGGGAACCCGCGCATGGCCGAGGCCACCGACCCGCCCCCCTACCAGCGCATCGCGGCCGACATACGCCGCCGGATCGCGAGCGGGGAGCTCGCCCCGGGCGACCGGGTGCCGTCGACCCGCCGTATCGCCCAGGAGTGGGGCGTCGCCCTCGCCACCGCCACGAAGGCCCTCACCACCCTGCGGCTGGAGGGTCACGTGGAGGCCCGGCCCCGCGTCGGCACGGTCGTCGCCGCCCCGCGGGACACGGCGACCCCTGCGCTGTCGAAGCCACCCGCGCCCTCGCCCGAGCGCGAGCTCACGCGGGAGCGCATCGTGCGTACCGCCATCGAGATCGCCGACGCCGAGGGGCTCGCCGCCCTCTCCATGCGCTCGATCGCCGCCCGCCTCGGGGTGGCGGCGATGTCCCCGTACCGCCACGTCGGCAGCAAGGACGACCTCGTCGCGCTGATGGCCGACACCGTCTACGGCGAGGCGCCGGCCTACCCCGCCGTACCGCCCGAGGGCTGGCGCGCCCGCCTGGAGCTGGGCGCCCACACCCTGTGGCAGGTGTGCCGCCGCCACCCGTGGGTCGCCCACATCGGCCCGCTCGGCCGGCCTCTCGTCCTGCCGAACCTGATGGCGCACGGCGACTGGCTGCTCGGCGCCCTCGAAGGCCACGGCCTCGACACCGAGACCAGGTTCGACATCCACCTGCTGATCTACAGCCACGTACAGGGCCTGGCCGTCAACCTGGAGCGCGAGGTGCAGGCGCGGGCCGCGACCGGCCTGACCGACGAGGAGTGGATGGACCGGCAGGGCGAGGCGTTGCGCGAGGTCGTCTCCTCGGGGCGCTTCCCGGCCGTCTCCCGCACGCTCACCGGCTTCCCGAACGGCGCGTACGACCTCGACCTGGACGCGCTCTTCTCCTTCGGGCTGCGCGCGCTGCTCGACGGCATCACCGGGCTGGTGGAGGGACGAGCCGACCCGAACGCGTGATCCAATGTCCGTGGCAGATGCACGACTTGGGGTGGGGAAATGGGCAAGCGCGGCGACGAGCCGTCGGTGTCGGACGAGGAATGGGCGGAGTTCCTCCGCAACGCGCAGGAGGACGGCGGGCGCGGCGCGCCCAAGGAGCCGTCCGCCGCCGACCGGCGCGCGGGACAGCGCGCGGGGAAGCCCGCGGGGCAGCGGGCAGGGGAGCCCGAGGGGTGGCGCACCGGCCCCGCGTGGCAGGAGATGAACGGCGGCAGCCGCCGCACGCGACGGCGGCGCTGGGCCGCACCGCTCGGCGTGCTGCTGGCGCTCGGCCTCGCGGTCGTCGCCGTACGGCCCGACCTGGTCACGGACCGGCTGCCGGGCCGGGACACCGGCAGCGAGGCGGGGACGCTGCCCGCCGAGACCGCACGGCCCACCGGCGCGCCGCCGGAGGAGCCCTTCCCGGACCAGCCGACGCTTGAGGAGCCGTTCCGGGGCTCGCCCGCGGCGGCGTGGGAGGACGGCGCCGCCGGGATCCACGTGCCCGAGGCCAAGGCCGTCGGCGGCATGAGCAAAGAGCAGGTCGCCCACGCCCTGACCAGCACCAGGCAGCTCCTCATCACCGCCAACCTCGACCCCGCCACGCTGCGGGGCGAGCGGCCGAAGGCCGCGCTGGAGCTGCTGGACCCGCTCCAGACGGACGGGCGCCGGCTGATCGAGAAGGCGCTGTCCGCGCCCGGCGCCGAGCAGAACCCGCTGTGGGCCTTCAGCCGCTTCGACCCGTCCGAGGTGCGGCCGGCGGGTGCGATCGTCAAGACGCGCGGACGCATGACGTACGAGAAGGGCGAGCGCGACGGGCAGGTGCTGGTCCACGCCGACTACACCTTCGTCTACCCCGTGGTGCGCGCGAGGCCGGGCGCCACGGAGGTCGCGCGGACCGTCGTACGCCGTGAGATGACGTTCGCCCTCTACGACCCCGCCAAGATCCGCACGACGCCCGGAAAGCTGTACGTCCTGCGCTGGCTGGAGTCCGCAGGCAACGACGACTGCACGCGCGATGCCGACGGTTTCCTCCACCCGCAGTTCGCCTCCGAGCTCCCGCCCACCGACGCCACCGGCCCCGAGGTCGACCCCTACGACCGCAGCACGCCCCTCGCCGACCGGCCCGAGGAGTGCGGGACCGTCACGAGGACGTGAGCGGGCGGCCCGTACCTTCATGAGTACGGCTGCTCACGCGCGCGGGCCCGGCCGCTCGTAGCGTCGGCTCCATGAAGAGGAAGCGCGTGGGGCTGACGATCCTGGCGGCCGTGGGGGCCCTGGCCCTCCTGGCCGTCGGTGTGGACGCCGGGGCCAAGAAGGTGTCCGAGCTCTGGAACGGCAAGCCGTACCCCTCGGCCGACCCGGCGGCCGTCCCGCGGCTGCTCCAGGAGCGGTCCCAGTGGGCGTACGACGGCCTCGGCCTGCCCCCGGCCACCGCCGGCGCGGTCCACTCGTCCGGCATGGACACCGGTGCCTGCTACTACCGCGGGCTGCGGGGCTTCGGGCACATCGACGACGCGCGCCTCGACGTCGTCGACTTCTCCCTGCGCTGGGAGGTGCCCGGGACCCCGGAGAACACGGCCCGCGAGGCCGAGCAGCGGCTGCGGCAGCGGCTGGAGCGGGCGGGCTGGAAGCTCACCCACGACGGGAACCGCACGATCGAGGACTTCGTCGAGCTCGGCTACCGCTACCGGCAGCCCGGCGCCGAGGACCACATCGACGTGCGGTGGAACAACCGGACGACGACCCTGGTCGTCAGCGTCTACGCCCCCTGCGGCCAGGTCCGGCCCGGGTCCCTCGACACCGAGGCGGCGAAGGCGGGCTGGAGCCCCACCGTTTGACGAGGTCAGCGCAGGGTCGGTACGTCGCCGCCGTCCGCGCGCGTCAGCCTGACACCGGCGAGGCCCCGCAGCCGGTGCTCGGCGACGCGGGCCAGGGCCCCCTCGTCCGGCGGGGTGGCGCCCAGGCCGATCGCGTAGCGGCCGGGGGCGAACGGGCGCGGCCACGCGTGGGCGTCCGGGGCGCCCGCGGCCTCCAGGTCGGACAGCAGGGCGCGCATCCGCCCCCGAGTCCGGCCCAGTTCGGCGTCCGGGACGGTGAGGACCGCCCACGCCGCGTGGCGGCGGTGCAGGGGCGGCGGCGCCGGCAGCTCGGCCCACGCGGCGGACGCGGTGGGGGAGGCCTCCAGGATCTCCCAGGCACGGAAGAGCTCCTGCGTCAGCAGGTCACGGCCGCCCGGGCTCACCTGCTCCGTGCAGGGCCGCACCGGCGCGGTCGGCGTGAGGACCACCACCGGCGGTCGCGGGGCCGTGACCGGGCCGTCGCCCACCGGCTCGCGCCAGTCCCAGGCCGCCCACGTGGCGAAGAAGCGCCGGAGCAGATCCTCCGGTGACAGGCCGTCGTCCCCTGCCTCCCGTACCGTACGGGCCGCCAGGACGCACCACGCCAGGCCCGGCAGGCCGCCGAAGGGCGCCGCGTCCAGACCGCGCGCCCGCGCCCACGCCTTCACCTCGCGGGCGAGGCGTACGAAGGCCTCCCGGCGCGGTCCCGGTGCCGGGAGCAGCGCGTCCGCGTCGCTCACCGCGCTCAGCGCGACCGCGGCCGCTTCCGAGGGCCGAGCCGTGTCCACGAGCACCAGGTCGACACCCAGGTCCCCGACCCGCAGCCGCAGGCCCGGCACGCGGGCGCCGACCACCTCCCGTACCCCGTCGGCCTCGGGGAACGCCGCCACCAGCCGGTCGCGTACGTCCCGTGCGTCCCGTACGCCGGTGAGCCCCGGCGCGGCCGCCACCAGGTCCAGGTCGGCGCCCTCCAGGGCGCAGCCCATGCGCCGCGAGCCGACGACGTGCACCGCCGCCTCGGGCAGCGCGTCCGACACGCGGGCCGCGACCTCGCGGGCGTGCTCCGCGCGGCACGGGTCCTCAGGCCGCGGGGCACCCGGGCCGGGGTCCTCGGCCCAGCGCACCTCGCCCGTGCCCAGCGCGACCGTCGCCCGGACCCGCATCGGCTCGTCGCCGCGCCGGGACAGCAGCACCAGCTCGCCGACGCGCGCCGTCAGCGGCCCGGGCAGACGGCGCGCGCACGCGGCGGCGACGGCCTGCGGGTCGGAGGTCCTGCCCAGAGTGAGATGGGGCGTGAAACCGGACCGGCGATCCCGGCAGCGCGGGAAGCGCCGCGCCAATTCGCTCCGCAGCCTCGCCCACGGCTCCTCGCCCGCCGCGGCCGGGTCCAGCCACACGGTGGCGTCCTCCCGGTGCCCGAAGGTGTGCACGCCCTCCAGCCGGGCCTCGAAAGGCGGCACGGCGGCCGCCGCCTCGGCGAGCAGCGGTGCCGCGCGCTCGAAGGCGTACTCCGGTACGAACCCGAAGAGCAGGTTGACGTGCGGCGGCCAGCGGTCGATCTGCGGGTCGTGGTCCTCGCGCACGGCCTGGACCGGCGGCCACAGCTCGCGGGGCGGCAACCAGGCCACCGCCGTGCGGGCCGTCGGCCGCGCGTCGAGGACACCCGAGACGGCCGGTCCGTCGAAGCCTCCGTCGAAGCCGAGGTCGGCCTGGACGGCGTAGTGGTCGGAGACGTACAGCCCGTCCGCCGTGGGGGAGTCGCCGCGCAGCACCGCCGCGTCCACCCGCAGCCCGTCGGCGCGGAGCAGCACCCGGTCCAGCCGGGAGGCGCGGCCGGTGAGCGACGAGACGGCCGCCAGGGGATTGACCCCCGGGTCGAACGTCGGCGTACCGTCCGCCGGGCCGTGGACCTCGCTCCAGGCGTCGCGCATGCCGAGCGTGCGGGCGGGGGTCTCGCCGCCGTCGTTGAAGTCGCCCAGCAAAACCACCGGGGCCTCGGTGCCCGCGAGCCCCTCGGCGATCCGGGCCAGCTCCGCCTCCCGCCGCGCCGCGCCGTCGGGCGAGTGGTCGCTGCTGAGGTGCGTCGCGGCCACGACCAGCGGACCCGTGGCCGTCTCCACGACGACGGCCGCGACCGCCTTGTGCGGCCCCAGCGCGTGCAGGCCCGCCTCCCGCACGGGCAGCCGGCTGAGCAGCAGCAGCCCGCACTCGGCGACGTCCGGCCCCGCCGGGTCGGTGCCCAGCGTGTACGCCTCCCTCACCCACGGCGCGTCGAGCAGCAGGCGTAGCAGCCCGGCCTCGACCTCCTGGAGGGCGATGACGTCGGCGTCCGCCTCCTCCAGCGCCGCGAGCAGCAGCGGGCGGCGCCGGGCGCTGTCGATGCGGTCGCTGTCGTACCGGTCCCACAGGGTGTTCCAGGTCAGGACGCGCAGCCCGGCCGCGGCGGGCGTGCCGCGCGGTGCCGTGGCGGACCAATTGCCGTCGTACGCGTACGGCGTCCGCGCCGCGAAGAACGGCGCCCGCAGCAGCCGCGGGTCGCGCACCCGTCCGGCGTCGGTCGCGTCGATGCGGTCCACGCCCGTGGAGCGGTCCCAGACGATCTCGCCGTCGGCCTCGAAGAACAGCACCCGGTGCCACGGGATGTCCCCGCCGGGGACGAACGCGGACAGCGGCATCCGCTTCGGGCCCAGCCCGGGGTCCCGCCGCCGCACGCCCACCACGAACCGTGCCGGGTCGAACCGCGCGTCCCACAGCACCCGGTGGTAGATCTCCTCGCTCGTACGCATGCCTCGTGCCTCACGCCTCGTCTTCCACTGTGCCGCTCGCCCCGACGTACCAGGTGCGGTGCGCCTGGCCCGGGTACGGCGGCACGAACCGGCGCAGCTGGCCGGCGAGCACCTCCGCCGGTACGGCGTGCGCCCGGTGCGCGTTGCGGCGCGCGAGTTCGGTCTCGTCGACCAGCGCCACCACGTGCGTGACGAGCGCGTCGCGGCGGTGCGCGACCGCGTGCACCAGGGACCGCTGGTGCGGGTTGAGGGACGTGGCGTCCCACACCACGGTGCCTCCGGCGGCGAGGGCCGTGTCGAGCCGGTCGATGCCCTCGCGCAGGACGGCGCCGTTGTCCCGCTGGTCCTCGCGGGAGCCGCGCGCCGCGCGCAGCTCGTCGAGCGAGACGTACGCGCCCGGGGCCACGCCCGCGCCCATGCCCGGCAGTCGGCGCCCGAAGGTGCTCTTCCCGCTGCCCGACGGCCCGACCAGGTGGACCAGCCGCGGGAAGTCCCCGGACCGCCACCGCCAGGTCGCCGCGATCGCCTCCTCGACGGTCGCGATCCGGCCCAGCGCGTACGCCTCGCGCGCCTGCGCCACGCAGCGGTCGGCCGCTTCCGGATCGTTCACGTCATGGAACGCCTCCCGGAGCCCCTCCAGGGGCCGGGCCTCCTCCGCGTGGAGCGCGGACCACTCCACCTGCTCGCGCGCCTCGGCGGTGTCCGCGAGCGCCCCGGCCACGGCGTGCAGGAGGCCCAGGTCGGCGGCGTACGACAGCCGCAGGAGCCCGGCGCGCCGCTCCTCGTCCGGGTACGGCCGCTGCAGCCCCGGGTACAGCCCGACCAGGTCGCCGACGCGCCGCGCCAGCGGCATGCCCAGCGGCGCGACCAGCCCGGCTGCGAGCCGCGCCCTCGGGTGCCGGTGCAGCAGCGCGGCGAGCACCCCGGCGAGGCGGTCGTCGCCCGACCGGCCGAGCCCGTCGAGCCGCGCGGCCGCCTCCGAGGCGGCCCGGGCGTCCGCGCCCTCCGGCAGGCCGACCGCGGCCGCGAGCGCCTCGGCGTCGGGCGCCGCCCCGGACCGGACGTCCCACAGCGCGGCGCGCGGACCGAGCCCGTTCTCCACGACGGCGGCGTACATCCAGTGCGCGTCGGTCGTCACGTGCCGGGGCCGCACCCACTTCGCCACCCGCCGCGCGAACTCCCCGTACCCGAAGCCCTCGACCGTCCGCACGACGTACCCCTCCTGGCGGCAGGTGTCGAGGCTCCGGCTCAGCGCGCGCAGCGCCCGCCCGTCGAAGGTGCCCCGCCACAGGACCGGCGGCGCGGGAACCCCCAGCCGCCGCAGGAACGCCACGGTCCGGTCCCAGTCCAGGCACCGGTCCCGGTCGTCCCACACCGAGAATCCGTAGAACCAGCTCTCCAGATCGCCGTACGCGATCGAGTGCCGCGCGTACATGTTCTCGCCGCACACCCGCCACCCGGCCGGGACGCGGGCGGCGATCCGCCCTGCAGGCCCTTGACCCAGGCCCGCGAGGGATGGTGCGCCGAGTCGAGGGAGCGGGCGTGCAGCCCGTCGGCGTACAGGGTCGTGTTCTCGCCGTCGAGCTTCTCGGTGACCACGACCTCCCGGCCCACCAGCCCGGCGAGGTCCCCGGCCCGCACATCGTCGGCGGCGGCGCCGGGAGACCAGGGCAAGTGGGGCGTGCGGGGGTACGACGTACGCACGTTCCCCCCGGTTTCCTCGCTTGATCGCCGACTCCGTACCGTAAGCGCCCTTTCCGGCGCCGCGCACGCGGATATCAGCGTCCGCGTTCCCAGGTGTGCAGCACCGCGAGTGCGTAGGCGACACGGACGTCCAGGTGCCGGGGGGCGACGCGGTAGACCTTGCCGACGCCCCGGTAGTCGAGCACGGTGCCGGCGCCGGGTGCGCGCCAGCGGGTCCGGGTCGGTCTCGCGACCGTGTCGTCGTCGGGCTCGCCCACGAAGAACGAGTACACCGCTACGGCGAGCGCGACGAGGAGCCAGACGGGGGCGGTCGTCACATAGACGAGCCACGCGTACCAGGTGCCGGACCTGCCCGTGACGGTCCGCGGCGGATGGGTGAGCTGCGCCGACCACCGGACGCGGCGGGGCCAGGGCAGCAACCGGCCGGCGCGGCGGGTGATCCTGGCCAGGGGTGTGCCGTCGGGCGCGAGGACGTCGTGGACGTCCGGGGCGGCGGGGCGGACGGAGCAGGACGGGCTGCCGTCCCGCCCGTCGTCGATCCAGAAGGGCACGGGCGCCCGGCGGCTCCAGCGCTGCGTGGTGCGCGGGGTGTGGACCCGGGCCAGCGGGGTGTCCTCGGGGCGCCGGGCGGTCGTCAGCCGGATCGTCGAGGCCATCTCGGCGTCGGGCGGCAGGTGCGGCGGCCGTGGCCCGGACACGGGAACCGGGTTGTTCACGGCGACCAGGAACGCGTACGGGGTGTCGGTCACGTCGTTCACGGTGTCATCCGACCATTTCCCCCATGATCCGGTTTCCGGTCTCCGGGCGGTGGCCCCGCCCGGAACGGCCGGCGATCATAGTGGCGGCTCCGTACGAGGCCGGCCCCGGCCGGCCCTGGCCGGACCGCGGGCTTCCGCGTGCCGCGGTTTGACACGCAACCCCCGCGGGGTAATCTCTTCGGCTCGATTGGCGTCGGCCAGGCCCGGTGTGGCAGACTGTCCGGGTTGCTCGGTTGAGTGCCGATGCTGCGCGCCTCCCGCCGGGAGGACCGGAAGCGAGTCCCACAGTACTCGTCGCCTCTGATCAGGGGCGGACGTACGGGAATCTTCCGGGAAGCGTCAGCGGGGCGCCGACCAGGCACCCGGTGGCCAGGCGCGTCCATACGTCGATCCCCGGTCTCGCGGTCCACAGGCCCGCACCCCCTCGGTTGGGAAATCCTTCGGGATATCTACATAGAGGGAGTGCGACACGCCCGACCGCGTGGGTCGGAGATCAGGACAGGGCGCGGACCCACCAGGTACCAGAGCGTTACGAGAGACAGGACTACTGAGTAGCCATGGCGGGACAGAAGATCCGCATCCGGCTCAAGGCCTACGACCACGAGGTCATCGACTCCTCGGCGAAGAAGATCGTCGAGACGGTGACCCGTACCGGTGCGTCGGTCGCGGGCCCGGTGCCGCTGCCCACTGAGAAGAACGTGTACTGCGTCATCAAGTCGCCGCACAAGTACAAGGACTCGCGCGAGCACTTCGAGATGCGCACGCACAAGCGCCTCATCGACATCCTCGACCCCACGCCGAAGACGGTTGACTCGCTCATGCGCCTCGACCTGCCGGCCGGCGTCGACATCGAGATCAAGCTCTGAGGTGACGCGCGAGATGGCTAAGAACATTCAGGGCGTCCTGGGCGAGAAGCTCGGCATGACCCAGGTCTGGGACGAGAACAACCGGGTCGTCCCGGTGACCGTCGTCAAGGCCGGGCCGTGCGTCGTCACCCAGGTCCGCACCAACGACACCGACGGCTACGAGGCGGTCCAGATCGCCTTCGGCGAGATCGACCCGCGCAAGGTGAACAAGCCCCTCAAGGGTCACTTCGCCAAGGCCGACGTCACCCCGCGCCGCCACCTGGTGGAGATCCGCACCGCCAACGCCAGCGAGTACACCCTCGGCCAGGAGATCACGGCCGACGTGTTCGAGGCGGGCGTGAAGGTCGACGTCACCGGCAAGAGCAAGGGCAAGGGCTTCGCCGGTGTCATGAAGCGCCACAACTTCCGTGGCCTGGGCGCCGGACACGGCACCCAGCGCAAGCACCGCTCGCCCGGTTCCATCGGTGGCTGCGCCACCCCGGGCCGTGTGTTCAAGGGCCTCCGCATGGCGGGCCGCATGGGCAACGAGCGGGTCACCACCCAGAACCTGACCGTCCACGCCGTTGACGCGGAGAAGGGTCTGCTCCTGATCAAGGGTGCGGTCCCCGGTCCGAACGGCGGCCTCGTCCTGGTCCGTACCGCGGCCAAGGGGGCCTGAGGTAACGATGAGCACCATTGACATCCTTTCGCCGGCAGGCGACAAGGCCGGTACCGTCGAGCTCCCCGCGGAGATCTTCGACGCGAAGACCAGCGTTCCGCTGATCCACCAGGTCGTCGTCGCACAGCTGGCCGCTGCCCGCCAGGGCACGCACAAGACCAAGACCCGTGGCGAAGTCCGCGGTGGCGGCAAGAAGCCGTACCGCCAGAAGGGCACCGGCCGCGCCCGTCAGGGCTCGACCCGCGCCCCGCAGTTCGCCGGCGGTGGCGTCGTCCACGGCCCCGTGCCGCGTGACTACTCGCAGCGCACCCCGAAGAAGATGAAGGCCGCCGCCCTCCGCGGTGCCCTCTCGGACCGGGCGCGCCACTCCCGCATCCACGTCGTCTCCGGCGTGGTCGAGGGCGAGATCTCCACCAAGGCCGCGAAGACGCTGTTCGGCAAGATCTCGGAGCGCAAGAACCTGCTCCTGGTCGCCGAGCGCTCCGACGAGGCCGCGTGGCTGTCCGCCCGCAACCTGCCCCAGGTGCACATCCTGGAGCCGGGCCAGCTGAACACGTACGACGTGCTCGTCTCCGACGACGTGGTCTTCACCAAGGCCGCCTTCGAGTCCTTCGTGTCTGGCCCCAAGGCCGCTGACAACGAGGGGAGCGAGGCCTGATGGCCGAGATCACCAGCAAGACCTTCACGGACCCGCGCGACATTCTCGTCAAGCCGGTTGTCTCCGAGAAGAGCTACGCGCTGCTGGACGAGAACAAGTACACGTTCATCGTCGACCCGCGCGCGAACAAGACCCAGATCAAGCAGGCCGTCGAGGCGGTCTGGTCGGTCAAGGTCGTTGGGGTCAACACGATCAACCGCCAGGGCAAGCGCAAGCGCACCCGCACCGGTTTCGGCAAGCGCGCCGACACCAAGCGCGCCATCGTGACCCTTGCCGAGGGCAGCCGAATCGACATCTTCGGCCAGGCCTCCTAACGGAGTGCCCTGGTCCGAATATCGGACGAGGACTGAGAAATGGGTATCCGCAAGTACAAGCCGACGACTCCGGGCCGTCGTGGCTCCAGCGTCGCCGACTTCGTCGAGATCACGCGGTCCACGCCGGAGAAGTCGCTGGTCCGCCCCCTGCACAGCAAGGGCGGCCGTAACAACACCGGTCGTGTGACCGTCCGTCACCAGGGCGGTGGCCACAAGCGCGCCTACCGCGTGATCGACTTCCGTCGTCACGACAAGGACGGCGTGCCGGCCAAGGTCGCTCACATCGAGTACGACCCCAACCGCACCGCGCGCATCGCTCTGCTCCACTACGCGGACGGCGAGAAGCGCTACATCATCGCTCCGCGTGGCCTGAACCAGGGCGACCGGATCGAGAACGGCCCCGCGGCCGACATCAAGCCGGGCAACAACCTGGCCCTGCGCAACATCCCGGTCGGTACCACGATCCACGCGATCGAGCTCCGTCCCGGTGGCGGCGCCAAGTTCGCCCGCTCCGCCGGTGCCTCCGTGCAGCTGCTCGCGAAGGAGGGCTCGATGGCCCACCTGCGCATGCCGTCCGGTGAGATCCGTCTGGTCGACGTCCGCTGCCGCGCCACCATCGGCGAGGTCGGCAACGCCGAGCAGTCGAACATCAACTGGGGCAAGGCCGGCCGCAAGCGCTGGCTGGGCGTCCGCCCGACCGTTCGTGGTGTCGCCATGAACCCGGTCGACCACCCGCACGGTGGTGGTGAGGGCAAGACCTCCGGTGGTCGCCACCCGGTCTCGCCCTGGGGTCAGAAGGAGGGTCGTACTCGTTCTCCCAAGAAGGCGAGCAACAAGTACATCGTCCGCCGCCGCAAGACGAACAAGAAGCGCTAGGAGCGGGTTTAGATGCCGCGCAGTCTCAAGAAGGGGCCCTTCGTCGACGACCACCTGATCAAGAAGGTGGACGCCCAGAACGAAGCAGGCACCAAGAACGTCATCAAGACCTGGTCCCGTCGCTCGATGATCGTCCCGGCCATGCTCGGCCACACGATCGCGGTGCACAACGGCAAGACCCACATCCCGGTGTTCGTCACCGAGTCGATGGTCGGCCACAAGCTCGGCGAGTTCTCGCCGACGCGCACCTTCCGGGGTCACGTCAAGGAAGACCGGAAGTCGAAGCGCCGCTAGTAGCGGGGTGAAAGACCATGACGAACGTGTCAGACACTGAAGGGACAACCATGGAAGCCAGGGCCCAGGCGCGGTACATCCGCGTCACGCCCATGAAGGCCCGCCGCGTGGTGGACCTCATCCGTGGCATGGACGCCACGGAGGCTCAGGCGGTCCTGCGTTTCGCCCCGCAGGCCGCGAGCGTGCCGGTGGGCAAGGTGCTGGACAGCGCCATTGCCAACGCCGCGCACAACTACGACCACACGGACGCCTCTTCGCTGTACATCAGCGAGGCGTACGTTGACGAGGGCCCGACCCTGAAGCGGTTCCGTCCGCGTGCTCAGGGCCGTGCCTACCGGATCCGCAAGCGGACCAGCCACATCACCGTGGTCGTCAGCAGCAAGGAAGGAACCCGGTAATGGGCCAGAAGGTAAACCCGCACGGGTTCCGGCTCGGCATCACCACCGACTTCAAGTCGCGCTGGTACGCCGACAAGCTGTACAAGGACTACGTCAAGGAAGACGTCGCCATCCGTCGGATGATGACGTCCGGCATGGAGCGCGCCGGCATCTCGAAGGTGGAGATCGAGCGCACCCGTGACCGTGTCCGCGTGGACATCCACACCGCGCGTCCGGGCATCGTCATCGGCCGCCGTGGCGCCGAGGCCGACCGCATCCGCGGTGACCTCGAGAAGCTCACGGGCAAGCAGGTCCAGCTGAACATCCTCGAGGTCAAGAACCCCGAGGTCGACGCTCAGCTCGTGGCCCAGGCCGTTGCCGAGCAGCTGTCCTCCCGCGTCTCCTTCCGCCGCGCCATGCGTAAGAGCATGCAGTCGGCGATGAAGGCGGGCGCCAAGGGCATCAAGATCCAGTGTGGCGGCCGTCTCGGCGGCGCCGAGATGTCCCGCTCGGAGTTCTACCGCGAGGGCCGTGTGCCGCTGCACACGCTCCGCGCGAACGTCGAGTACGGCTTCTTCGAGGCCAAGACGACCTTCGGCCGCATCGGCGTGAAGGTCTGGATCTACAAGGGCGACGTCAAGAACATCGCCGAGGTCCGCGCCGAGAACGCCGCTGCCCGCGCCGGCAACCGCCCGGCCCGTGGTGGCGCTGACCGCCCCGCCGGCCGTGGTGGCCGCGGTGGCGAGCGTGGCGGTCGCGGTCGCAAGCCGCAGCAGAACGCCGGCGCCGAGGCCCCCAAGGCCGAGGCCGCCGCCGCTGCTCCGGCTGAGAGCACCGGAACGGAGGCCTGACCGAAATGCTGATCCCCCGTAGGGTCAAGCACCGCAAGCAGCACCACCCGAAGCGCAACGGTATGTCCAAGGGTGGCACGCAGGTTGCGTTCGGCGAGTACGGCATTCAGGCCCTCACCCCGGCCTACGTGACCAACCGCCAGATCGAGGCCGCGCGTATCGCGATGACCCGCCACATCAAGCGTGGCGGCAAGGTCTGGATCAACATCTACCCGGACCGTCCGCTCACGAAGAAGCCTGCCGAGACCCGCATGGGTTCCGGTAAGGGTTCCCCGGAGTGGTGGATCGCGAACGTCAAGCCTGGTCGGGTGATGTTCGAGCTGTCCTACCCGAACGAGAAGATCGCGCGTGAGGCCCTGACTCGTGCCGCCCACAAGCTGCCGATGAAGTGCAAGATCGTCAAGCGCGAGGCAGGTGAGCTGTGATGTCGGCCGGTACCAAGGCGTCCGAGCTGCGCGAGCTGGGCAACGAGGAGCTTCTCAACAAGCTCCGCGAGGCCAAGGAAGAGCTGTTCAACCTCCGCTTCCAGGCGGCGACCGGGCAGCTCGAGAACCACGGTCGGCTCAAGTCCGTCCGTAAGGACATCGCCCGGATCTACACCCTGATGCGCGAGCGCGAGCTGGGCATCGAGACGGTGGAGAGCGCCTGATGAGCGAGAGCAACGTGACTGAGAACAAGGAAGCGCGCGGTTTCCGCAAGACCCGTGAGGGTCTGGTCGTCAGCGACAAGATGGACAAGACCGTCGTCGTCGCCGTCGAGGACCGCGTCAAGCACGCGCTGTACGGCAAGGTCATCCGCCGTACGAACAAGCTCAAGGCGCACGACGAGCAGAACGCCGCGGGCGTCGGCGACCGCGTCCTCCTCATGGAGACCCGGCCGCTGTCCGCGACGAAGCGCTGGCGCGTCGTCGAGATCCTCGAGAAGGCCAAGTAATTTTGCGGGGGACTGCGTCCTCACCGGCTCAGTCCCCGCATGCCCCTCGCTGAGGCGTCACTGCCCCAGCATTTAGTTCCGCCAGGCTCGGCAGGGCCTTCGCAGGCCCTGCCGGGAACCGGCAGACGATCAGGAGATAGACGTGATCCAGCAGGAGTCGCGACTGCGTGTCGCCGACAACACTGGTGCCAAGGAGATCCTTTGCATCCGTGTTCTCGGTGGTTCCGGTCGCCGCTACGCGGGCATCGGTGACGTCATCGTCGCCACCGTCAAGGACGCGATCCCCGGTGGCAACGTGAAGAAGGGTGACGTCGTCAAGGCGGTCATCGTTCGCACCGTCAAGGAGCGCCGCCGCCAGGACGGCTCGTACATCCGCTTCGACGAGAACGCCGCCGTCATTCTGAAGAACGACGGCGACCCTCGCGGCACCCGTATCTTCGGCCCCGTGGGCCGTGAGCTGCGCGAGAAGAAGTTCATGAAGATCATCTCGCTCGCGCCGGAGGTGCTGTAAGCATGAAGATCAAGAAGGGCGACCTGGTCCAGGTCATCACCGGTAAGGACAAGGGCAAGCAGGGCAAGGTCATCGCGGCCTTCCCCCGCGAGGACCGCGTCCTGGTCGAGGGTGTCAACCGGGTCAAGAAGCACACCAAGGCCGGTCAGACCGCTCGCGGTTCGCAGACCGGTGGGATCATCACCACCGAGGCCCCCATTCACGTGAGCAACGTTCAGCTCGTCGTGGAGAAGGACGGCAAGAAGGTCGTGACCCGCGTCGGTTACCGCTTCGACGACGAGGGCAACAAGATCCGCGTTGCCAAGCGGACGGGTGAGGACATCTGATGGCTACCACCACCACTCCGCGTCTGAAGACGAAGTACCGCGAGGAGATCGCGGGCAAGCTGCGTGAGGAGTTCTCGTACGAGAACGTCATGCAGGTCCCGGGCCTCGTCAAGATCGTGGTCAACATGGGTGTGGGCGACGCCGCCCGCGACTCCAAGCTGATCGAGGGCGCCATCCGCGACCTCACCACGATCACCGGTCAGAAGCCGGCCGTCACCAAGGCCCGCAAGTCCATCGCGCAGTTCAAGCTGCGTGAGGGCCAGCCGATCGGTGCCCACGTCACGCTCCGTGGCGACCGCATGTGGGAGTTCCTGGACCGCACCCTGTCGCTCGCGCTCCCGCGCATCCGCGACTTCCGCGGCCTGTCCCCCAAGCAGTTCGACGGCCGTGGCAACTACACCTTCGGTCTCACGGAGCAGGTCATGTTCCACGAGATCGACCAGGACAAGATCGACCGTGTCCGGGGTATGGACATCACCGTGGTGACCACGGCGACCAACGACGAAGAGGGCCGCGCGCTCCTCCGTCACCTCGGCTTCCCCTTCAAGGAGGCGTAAGCGAGATGGCGAAGAAGGCTCTCATCGCGAAGGCTGCCCGCAAGCCCAAGTTCGGCGTGCGCGCGTACACCCGCTGCCAGCGCTGCGGTCGTCCGCACTCCGTCTACCGCAAGTTCGGCCTGTGCCGCGTGTGCCTCCGTGAGATGGCTCACCGTGGCGAGCTGCCGGGCGTGACCAAGAGCTCCTGGTAATCCCTTAGTTGGGATGACCGGAGTCTCTCGGTAAGCATCTGGTCCGGCAGGAGCCCTTCCCCGCATGTCGTAGGCTTGTGGGGTTGGGCGCCTGCCGCCCGTACGACTTACTACGCCGTAGGTCCCCGCGCCGCACCCGTCCCGCCCATGAGTGGGGAGAGGGATGGCGCACATAGGAAACCCCGGCGAGAGAGGCCGAAGGCCAATTCATGACCATGACTGATCCGATCGCAGACATGCTTACGCGTCTGCGGAACGCGAACTCGGCGTACCACGACACCGTGACGATGCCGCACAGCAAGATCAAGTCTCACATCGCGGAGATCCTCAAGCAGGAGGGCTTCATCACGGGCTGGAAGGTCGAGGACGCCGAGGTCGGCAAGAACCTCGTCCTCGAGCTCAAGTTCGGCCCGAACCGTGAGCGCTCCATCGCGGGCATCAAGCGGATCTCGAAGCCCGGTCTCCGGGTCTACGCGAAGTCCACCAACCTGCCGAAGGTCCTCGGCGGCCTGGGCGTGGCGATCATCTCCACGTCCCACGGTCTCCTGACCGGCCAGCAGGCGCAGAAGAAGGGCGTGGGTGGGGAAGTCCTCGCCTACGTCTGGTAGTCGGGAACGGAGGAAAAGCCAATGTCGCGTATCGGCAAGCTCCCCATCACGGTTCCCGCCGGTGTGGACGTCACCATCGATGGCCGTACGGTTTCGGTGAAGGGCCCCAAGGGCACCCTCACCCACACCGTCGCCGCCCCGATCGAGATCGTCAAGGGTGAGGACGGCGTTCTGAACGTCACCCGCCCGAACGATGAGCGTCAGAACAAGGCCCTCCACGGCCTGTCCCGCACGCTGGTGGCCAACATGATCACCGGTGTGACCCAGGGGTACACGAAGGCGCTCGAGATCAGCGGTGTCGGTTACCGCGTCGCCGCGAAGGGCTCCAACCTGGAGTTCCAGCTCGGTTACAGCCACCCGATCCTGGTGGAGGCCCCCGAGGGGATCTCCTTCAAGGTCGAGTCGCCGACCAAGTTCTCGGTCGAGGGCATCGACAAGCAGAAGGTCGGCGAGGTCGCCGCGAACATCCGCAAGCTGCGCAAGCCCGACCCGTACAAGGCCAAGGGCGTGAAGTACGCGGGCGAGGTCATCCGCCGCAAGGTCGGAAAGGCTGGTAAGTAAGCCATGGCATACGGTACGAAGATCGCCAAGGGCGACGCTTACAAGCGCGCTGCTAAGGCGCGTCGCCACATCCGTATCCGCAAGAACGTCTCGGGTACGCCGGAGCGTCCGCGCCTCGTCGTCACCCGGTCCAACCGCGGCATCACCGCTCAGGTCATCGACGACATCGCGGGTCACACCCTGGCGTCGGCGTCCACCCTGGACGCGTCCATCCGCGGCGGCGAAGGCGACAAGTCGGCGAAGGCGAAGCAGGTCGGCCAGCTCGTGGCCGAGCGTGCCAAGGCCGCCGGCGTCGAAGCTGTCGTGTTCGACCGTGGCGGCAACCGCTACGCCGGGCGCATCGCCGCCCTGGCGGATGCCGCCCGTGAAGCCGGCCTGAAGTTCTGAGCCGGTTCCGCACGTAGGAAGACTAGGAAGGAAAGTCCAATGGCTGGACCCCAGCGCCGCGGAAGCGGTGCCGGTGGCGGCGAGCGGCGGGACCGGAAGGGCCGTGACGGCGGCGCTGCTGCCGCCGAGAAGACCGCGTACGTTGAGCGCGTTGTCGCGATCAACCGCGTCGCCAAGGTTGTGAAGGGTGGTCGTCGCTTCAGCTTCACCGCGCTGGTCGTGGTGGGCGACGGTGACGGCACCGTGGGTGTCGGTTACGGCAAGGCCAAGGAGGTGCCGGCCGCCATCGCCAAGGGTGTGGAGGAGGCCAAGAAGCACTTCTTCAAGGTCCCCCGTATCCAGGGCACCATCCCGCACCCGATCCAGGGTGAGAAGGCGGCGGGCGTCGTCATGCTCAAGCCGGCGTCCCCCGGTACCGGCGTTATCGCCGGTGGCCCGGTGCGTGCCGTGCTCGAGTGCGCCGGCGTTCACGACATCCTGTCGAAGTCGCTCGGCTCGTCCAACGCGATCAACATCGTGCACGCGACCGTGGAGGCCCTGAAGGGCCTGCAGCGTCCCGAGGAGATCGCGGCTCGCCGTGGTCTGCCCCTCGAGGACGTCGCCCCCGCGGCTCTCCTCCGTGCGCGTGCTGGGGCGGGTGCGTAATGGCTCGCCTCAAGATCACGCAGACGAAGTCGTACATCGGCAGCAAGCAGAACCACCGCGACACCCTGCGTTCCCTTGGTCTCAAGGGCATCAACACGCAGGTCGTCAAGGAGGACCGCCCCGAGTTCCGCGGCATGGTGCACACCGTCCGCCACCTCGTGACGGTCGAGGAGGTCGACTGACATGGCGGAGCAGAACCCGCTGAAGGTCCACAACCTCCGTCCCGCCCCGGGCGCCAAGACCGCCAAGACCCGTGTGGGTCGTGGTGAGGCGTCGAAGGGTAAGACGGCCGGTCGTGGTACGAAGGGCACGAAGGCCCGCTACCAGGTTCCGGAGAGCTTCGAGGGTGGCCAGATGCCGCTCCACATGCGTCTCCCGAAGCTGAAGGGCTTCAAGAACCCCTTCAAGACCGAGTACCAGGTCGTGAACCTGGACAAGCTGGCCGCGCTCTACCCCGAGGGTGGCGAGGTCACCGTTGCCGACCTGGTCGCCAAGGGTGCCGTGCGGAAGAACCAGCTCGTCAAGGTCCTGGGCCAGGGCGACATCTCCGTGGCGCTGCAGGTGACGGTCGACGCCGTCTCCGGCTCCGCCAAGGAGAAGATCACCGCCGCCGGCGGTACCGTCACCGAGCTCGTCTGAGACGACTCGATGGCTTGAACATCCGACCGGGGATGCCTCTCAAAAGGGGCATCCCCGGTTGGTCGTTCCTAGGGGGGCATGTCCGCCGGTAAGGTGGCGTGCACTGTGTTGCTGTAATGACTTGGGGCCTGTGTCCCGGGCCGCGCGGTCAGTCCTCAGGACTGCCCACGCGGTTTTTACTGACCGTTGACTGATTCGTATTCGTCGATCCTCAAGACCGTCACCTCTGACGCATAGCGCGGGGGTCGCAGGAGGCACCGTGCTCACCGCGTTCGCCCGGGCGTTCAAGACGCCCGACCTGCGCAAGAAGCTGCTCTTCACGCTGGGCATCATCGTGCTGTACCGGCTCGGGGCGCACGTCCCCGTGCCCGGGGTCAGCTACGAGAAGGTCCAGATGTGTGTGGACCAGGCCCAGCAGGGGAACAACAGCCTGTTCGGCCTCGTGAACATGTTCAGTGGCGGGGCGCTGCTGCAGATCACGATCTTCGCGCTCGGCATCATGCCGTACATCACGGCGAGCATCATCCTGCAGCTGCTGACCGTGGTCATCCCGCGTCTGGAAGCCCTCAAGAAGGAGGGGCAGTCCGGGCAGGCGAAGATCACGCAGTACACCCGCTACCTCACCGTCGCGCTGGCGATCCTCCAGGGCACCGGCCTCGTGGCCACCGCCCGGACCGGCGCCCTCTTCAGCAACTGCACCGTGGCGAGCGAGGTCGTCCCGGACCAGTCGATCTTCGTCACCATCACCATGGTGATCACCATGACCGCGGGTACGGCGCTCGTCATGTGGCTCGGCGAGCTCATCACCGACCGCGGCATCGGCAACGGCATGTCGATCCTGATGTTCATCTCGATCGCGGCCGGCTTCCCGGGCGCCCTGTGGGCCATCAAGGAGAGCGGCAAGCTCGCCAAGGGCTGGATCGAGTTCGGCACGGTCATCCTGATCGGCTTCGTCATGGTGGCGCTCGTCGTCTTCGTCGAGCAGGCCCAGCGCCGCATCCCCGTGCAGTACGCGAAGCGGATGATCGGCCGGCGGTCGTACGGCGGTACGTCCACGTACATCCCGCTCAAGGTGAACCAGGCGGGTGTGATTCCCGTCATCTTCGCGTCGTCGCTGCTCTACATCCCGGCACTGATCGCGCAGTTCTCGAACTCCACCGCGGGCTGGAAAACCTGGATCGAACAGCACTTCGTCAAGGGTGACCACCCGTACTACATCACCGTGTACTTCCTGTTGATCGTGTTCTTCGCGTTCTTCTACGTGGCCATCTCGTTCAACCCCGAGGAAGTCGCGGACAACATGAAGAAGTATGGTGGCTTCATCCCGGGCATCCGGGCTGGTCGACCTACTGCCGAGTACCTGAGCTACGTGCTCAACCGGATCACCTGGCCGGGCTCGCTGTACCTGGGTCTGATCGCTCTCGTGCCGACGATGGCGTTGGCGGGCTTCGGTGGCGCGAACCAGAACTTCCCGTTCGGCGGGACGAGCATCCTGATCATCGTGGGTGTGGGTCTGGAGACCGTGAAGCAGATCGAGAGCCAGCTCCAGCAGCGCAATTACGAAGGGTTCCTCCGCTGATGCGAATCGTCCTCGTCGGACCGCCCGGTGCCGGGAAGGGAACGCAGGCCGCGTTCCTCGCCGGGAACCTGTCGATTCCGCACATCTCCACGGGCGACCTCTTCCGTGCCAACATCAGCCAGGGCACGGAGCTGGGCCTGAAGGCCAAGTCCTACATGGACGCCGGCGAGCTGGTACCCGACGAGGTCACCATCGGCATGGCCAAGGACCGCATGGAGCAGCCCGACGCGGTGAACGGCTTCCTGCTGGACGGCTTCCCGCGCAACGTGTCGCAGGCCGAGGCGCTGGACGCCATGCTCCAGAGCGGGGACATGAAGCTCGACGCGGTGCTGGACCTGGAGGTCCCCGAGGACGAGGTCGTCAAGCGGATCGCCGGCCGCCGGCTGTGCCGCAACAACGACAAGCACGTCTTCCACGTGGCGTACGCCCCGCCGAAGAGCGAGGGCGTCTGCGACGTGTGCGGCGGCGAGCTGTACCAGCGCGGTGACGACTCCGAGGAGACGGTCCGGCGCCGGCTGGAGGTCTACCACACGCAGACCGAGCCGATCATCGACTACTACAAGGCCCAGGGCCTGGTGGTCACCATCTCCGCGCTCGGCAAGGTCGAGGACGTGACCGCGCGCGCGATGGAGGCGCTGCGGGGCCGCGGCGAGCAGGCCGCCTAGCACCCGTCGTACCTTCCGTACGTGTAGTACACCGGCCGCGGTGCCCCTCGGGGGCGCCGCGGCCGGTGTCGTACCGCCGTATCGTTGTCAGGTCACCCCGTTCTCCGTTTGGAAAGGCGTCAGCCGTCATGGTGCAGATCAAGACTCCCGAGCAGATCGCGAAGATGCGCGAGGCGGGGCTGGTCGTCGCCGCCATCCACGCGGCGACGCGCGAGGCGGCGGTTCCCGGGGCGACGACGAAGGACCTGGACGAGGTGGCCCGCAAGGTGCTCGCGGAGCACGGCGCCAAGTCGAACTTCCTCGGGTACGGCGGGTTCCCCGCGACGATCTGCACCTCGGTGAACGAGGTCGTCGTCCACGGCATCCCCAGCGAGGACGTCGTCCTCAAGGACGGCGACGTCATCTCCATCGACTGCGGCGCGGTCGTCGACGGCTGGCACGGTGACGCGGCGTACACCGCCTTCGTGGGCTCCGGTCACGCTCCGGAGCTGATCGAGCTCTCCCGGGTGACGGAGGAGTCGATGTGGCACGGCATCGCCGCGATGCGGAACGGCAACCGGCTGGTCGACATCTCCCGCGCCATCGAGACGTACATCCGCCGCCAGCCGAAGCCGGGCGGCGGCAAGTACGGGATCATCGAGGAGTACGGCGGCCACGGCATCGGCACCGAGATGCACATGGACCCGCACCTGCTGAACTACGTCTCCCGCAAGCGCGGCAAGGGCCCGAAGCTGGTCCCCGGCTTCTGCCTGGCCATCGAGCCGATGGTCTCGCTGGGTACGCCGCGCACGGAGGTGCTGGAGGACGAGTGGACCGTCATCACGACCGACGGCACCTGGTCCTCCCACTGGGAGCACTCGGTCGCGCTCACGGAGGACGGCCCGCTGGTGCTGACCGCTCCCGACGGGGGCAAGGCGAAGCTCGCGGAGCTGGGTGTCACGGCGGCGCCGGATCCGCTGGCATGACCGGATCCGCCCGCATAGTGATCTTCCGGCGTGGGCAGACTGGCCCGATTCGTCTTTTCGAATGCCCTGACGTAGACTGATGCGTCGGCTCTCGTGTACCCGTGTGTCCACACGCGGAGAAGAGAGTCGATCAAGGTAGCCGATTCGAAGGGCGAAGCGTGGCCAAGAAGCAAGGTGCCATCGAGATTGAGGGCACCGTGATCGAGTCCCTGCCGAACGCCATGTTCAAGGTGGAGCTCCAGAACGGTCACAAGGTCCTCGCGCACATCTCCGGCAAGATGCGGATGCACTACATCCGTATCCTCCCGGACGACCGGGTCGTGGTGGAGCTCTCTCCGTACGACCTGACGCGTGGCCGGATCGTCTACCGCTACAAGTAGATCTTGCCCGCACCGGCGCGGCGTTCTTCCGCGCGGGTGGTGGCACTGACCCGGAGAACCTCACATCCCATGAAGGTCAAGCCGAGCGTCAAGAAGATCTGCGACAAGTGCAAGGTGATCCGCCGCCACGGCCGGGTCATGGTCATCTGCGACAACCTGCGCCACAAGCAGCGCCAGGGCTGACGCACGCCAACCTGCACCTCGCAGTACCTTCGCGCGACGCGAGCAAATTCGTACATACGCAGCGCCCGTCCAAGCCCCTCGCAGGGCTGACGACACCTCCGGCGGGGGCCGGGGACCTGGACGTACCACTTCTTTCGATCCCTTTGATCGCGAGCGGTCGGCGGCCACGGAGCGGTGCTGTGGAAGACCCCCGAACACACAGGAGCCATTGAATGGCACGCGTTTCCGGTGTTGACATCCCGCGCGACAAGCGCGTGGAGGTCGCACTCACCTACGTCTTCGGCATCGGCCGCACCCTGGCGAAGGAGACCCTCGCCTCCACCGGTGTGAACCCGAACACCCGCGTTCGTGACCTGTCCGAAGAGGACCTGGTCAAGATCCGCGAGTACGTGGACGCCAACCTCAAGACCGAGGGTGACCTCCGTCGCGAGATCCAGGCCGACATCCGCCGCAAGGTCGAGATCGGCTGCTACCAGGGTCTGCGCCACCGTCGCGGTCTGCCGGTCCACGGCCAGCGCACCAGCACGAACGCTCGTACCCGCAAGGGCCCGCGTCGCGCCATCGCCGGCAAGAAGAAGCCGGGCAAGAAGTAGTCCGCAGCGGACGACTGTCCACGGTCTTCGCTGTAGGACCGACCACCTCCCGTAGGAGTAAGACATGCCCCCCAAGGGTCGTCAGGGCGCTGCCAAGAAGGTGCGCCGCAAGGAAAAGAAGAACGTCGCTCACGGCCACGCGCACATCAAGAGCACGTTCAACAACACGATCGTGTCCATCACGGACCCGAGCGGCAACGTGATCTCCTGGGCCTCCGCCGGCCACGTCGGCTTCAAGGGCTCGCGCAAGTCCACCCCCTTCGCCGCGCAGATGGCCGCCGAGTCGGCCGCCCGCCGCGCGCAGGAGCACGGCATGCGCAAGGTCGACGTTTTCGTCAAGGGTCCCGGCTCCGGCCGTGAGACCGCGATCCGCTCCCTCCAGGCCACCGGCCTCGAGGTCGGCTCGATCCAGGACGTCACCCCCACCCCGCACAACGGCTGCCGTCCGCCGAAGCGCCGCCGCGTCTGACGCACGGCTCGACCACAGGGCGTCGGTCTGCTGGGGGTCCGGGGGTTATCCCCCGGGAATTCGCAGCACGGCTGCCGTCCGCCGAAGCGCCGCCGCGTCTGACGCAGGCTGCTGCTTGTCTTGTGAGGTTCCGGGCGGTACGGCTCTTCGGGGGCGTGCCGCCCGTACCCTTGCAGTATCAGAGGACGTCAAATAGCGGGCGTCCACGACTGAAGGAAACACACCATGCTTATCGCTCAGCGTCCCTCGCTGACCGAAGAGGTTGTTGACGAGTACCGCTCGCGGTTCGTCATCGAGCCCCTGGAGCCGGGCTTCGGCTACACGCTCGGCAACTCGCTTCGCCGTACGCTCCTCTCCTCGATTCCGGGTGCGGCCGTCACGTCCATCCGCATCGACGGTGTCCTGCACGAGTTCACCACCGTGCCGGGCGTCAAGGAGGACGTCACCGACCTCATCCTCAACATCAAGCAGCTGGTCGTGTCGAGCGAGCACGACGAGCCGGTCGTGATGTACCTGCGCAAGCAGGGCCCGGGCCTCGTGACCGCGGCCGACATCGCCCCGCCGGCCGGTGTCGAGGTGCACAACCCCGACCTGGTGCTCGCCACGCTGAACGGCAAGGGCAAGCTCGAGATGGAGCTGACCGTCGAGCGCGGTCGCGGCTACGTCTCCGCCGTTCAGAACAAGCAGGCGGGCCAGGAGATCGGCCGCATCCCGGTCGACTCCATCTACTCGCCCGTCCTCAAGGTCACCTACAAGGTCGAGGCGACCCGAGTCGAGCAGCGCACCGACTTCGACAAGCTGATCGTCGACGTCGAGACCAAGCAGGCGATGCGTCCGCGTGACGCCATGGCCTCCGCCGGTAAGACCCTGGTCGAGCTCTTCGGCCTGGCGCGCGAGCTCAACATCGACGCCGAGGGCATCGACATGGGTCCGTCCCCGACGGACGCCGCGCTCGCCGCGGACCTGGCGCTGCCGATCGAGGAGCTGGAGCTCACGGTCCGCTCGTACAACTGCCTCAAGCGTGAGGGCATCCACTCCGTGGGTGAGCTCGTGGCGCGCTCCGAGGCCGACCTGCTCGACATCCGCAACTTCGGTGCGAAGTCGATCGACGAGGTCAAGGCGAAGCTGGCCGGCATGGGCCTGGCCCTCAAGGACAGCCCGCCCGGATTCGACCCGACCGCTGCCGCCGACGCCTTCGGCGCCGACGACGACGCGGACGCGGGCTTCGTCGAGACCGAGCAGTACTGATTGATTGCTGCCCGTAGGCGACCGCCTGCGGGGTCCTGACCCCGGTACCTGATACGGCCGGGGCAGATCACAAGGAGAAACACCATGCCGAAGCCCGCCAAGGGTGCCCGTCTGGGCGGCAGCGCCGCGCACGAGAAGCTGCTTCTCGCGAACCTCGCGAAGTCGCTGTTCGAGCACGGCCGCATCACCACGACCGAGGCCAAGGCCCGCCGCCTGCGTCCGGTCGCCGAGCGCCTGATCACCAAGGCGAAGAAGGGCGACATCCACAACCGTCGCCTGGTGCTGCAGACGATCACGGACAAGGGCATCGTCCACACGCTCTTCACCGAGATCGCCCCGCGCTACGCCGAGCGCCCGGGTGGCTACACCCGCATCACCAAGATCGGCAACCGTCGTGGCGACAACGCCCCGATGGCCGTGATCGAGCTGGTCGAGGGTGAGATCGCGAAGAAGGCGACCGTCGCCGAGGCCGAGGCCGCGACGAAGCGCGCGGTCAAGGAGGCCGACGAGGCCAACGCCAAGGTCGACGAGGCGAAGGCCGACGAGGCCGAGGCCAAGGCTGCCGAGGCTCCGGCCGAGGAGTCGAAGGACGCCTGAACCGCGTTCTGAACGGCTTGCGGGCCCGCCCCCCTCGTGGGGGCGGGCCCGTTCCGCTTGAGAGGATGGATCGCGTGAGCGATGAGGTGAAGCCCGGTTTCGTCCGGGTGCGGCTGGACCTGTCGTACGACGGCAAGGACTTCCACGGCTGGGCCAAGCAGGCCGGCGGGCAGCGGACCGTGCAGGGCGAGATCGAGGACGCGCTGCGGACGGTGACGCGGTCGTCGGAGACGTACGAGCTGACCGTGGCCGGGCGGACCGACGCCGGGGTGCACGCGCGCGGGCAGGTCGCGCACGTCGACCTGCCGGAGGCGCTGTGGGCCGAGCACCGGGACAAGCTGCTGCGGCGGCTGGCCGGACGGCTGGCGCACGACGTGCGGATCTGGCGCGTCGAGGAGGCGCAGGCCGGCTTCAACGCGCGGTTCTCGGCGATCTGGCGGCGGTACGCGTACCGGGTGACGGACGACCCGGGCGGCGTGGACCCGCTGCTGCGGGGCCATGTGCTGTGGCACGACTGGCCGCTGGACGTCGACGCCATGAACGCCGCCGCCGAGCGGCTCGTCGGCGAGCACGACTTCGCGGCGTACTGCAAGAAGCGCGACGGGGCGACCACCATCCGCACGCTCCAGGAGCTGCGCTGGGAGCGGCTGCCGTCCGGGGTGCTGGAGGCCACGGTCAGGGCCGACGCCTTCTGCCACAACATGGTGCGCTCGCTGGTGGGCGCGCTGCTCTTCGTCGGCGATGGGCACCGGCCGGTGGAGTGGCCCGGGAAGGTGCTGGCCGCGGGCGTGCGGGACTCGGCCGTCCATGTCGTACGGCCGCACGGGCTCACGCTGGAAGAGGTCGGCTACCCGGCCGACGAGCTGCTGGCCGCCAGGAACCTGGAGGCCCGCAACAAGCGGTCACTGCCGATCTCGGTGTCAGCCGGCGGGCGCGGGGGAGGCGGCTGCTGCTGAGGCCTGGGCGCGGCCGCGGGCGTAGATCTGGTTGAAGGCGAAGGTGCCGACGTCGTCGCTGGTCTTGTAGACGACCGCGTCCGCCTCCGTCACCTTCTTGCCGCTGGTGTACCCGGCCTGGGTGAAGTAGGCGTACCGGCCGAGGGAGTTGGCGCGGCGCAAGCAGACCGTCTTGACCTGGCAGAAGCCGCCGACGCCGGACCCGACGAGCGGGGTGATGCCGCCCTGGACCTGCTCCTTGGCCTTGAGCGCGGCGGCCTGGGCGTCGAAGAGCGCGACGCCCACGGTGATGGCGACACCGTCCCTCTCGTACGTGGCGCGGATGACGCGCGTGCAGCCGTGCTTCTGGAGGACCGGGCCGAGGCCCGCCATGGCGGCGGCCGCGCAGTTCGTGGTGGAGCTCGTCGCGCCCTTCTTGTAGACGCGTTCGCCGACCGTGAGCTGCTTGCCCGGGAAGAGGGACTCGGGGGTGAGGGGGGCCTTGTCCTTCTGGGCGGTGGAGATGAAGTCCATCGGGTTCGGCGGGGGCGGGGGAGCGACGGAGGAGAAGGACGGCTGCGGCTTGGTGGTGTCGGTGGGCAGCTCGGGGGTGGTGCTGCCGGTGCCGGACGCCTTGTTGTCGTCACCGCCCTTGTTGGCCGAGACGATCGCGACCGCGATGATCGTGCCGATGGCGGCGGTGGCGAGCGCGCCGCCGCCGATGAGCAGCCAGCGCCTGCGCCGGGCCCGGGCCTCGGAGGCCTCGGCGAGCGCGCTCCAGTCCGGGGTGCCGGAGTCGTACGACTGCTCGTACGGCTGCTGCTGGTACGGCTGCTGAAACGGCTGGTGCTGCTGCTGGTGCGGCTCCTGCGGCCACTGGGGTCCCCCAAAGCTCATGCCGCGCATCCTAATCCGGTTGGGGCGGAGCCTCGTCCCCGGAGACAATGCGCTCCATGGGTCATGTAGAGGTCGCGCATCTGGAGTACTACCTGCCGGACGGGCGGATCCTGCTCGGTGACGTGTCGTTCCGGGTGGGAGAGGGCGCGGTGGTGGCCCTGGTGGGGGCGAACGGCGCCGGCAAGTCAACGCTGCTGAGGCTGATCGCGGGGGAGCTCCAGCCGCACGGCGGTGCGGTGACCGTCGGGGGCGGGCTGGGCGTGATGCCGCAGTTCGTCGGGTCCGTACGGGACGAACGGAGCGTGCGCGACTTGCTGGTGTCGGTGGCGCCGGCGCGGATCCGGGAGGCGGCGGCCGCGGTGGACGCCGCCGAGCACCGCATCATGACGGTCGACGACGAGGCCGCGCAGATGGCGTACGCGCAGGCGCTGAGCGACTGGGCGGAGGCGCGGGGGTACGAGGCCGAGACCGTCTGGGACATGTGCACCATGGCGGCGCTGGGGGTGCCGTACGAGAAGGCGCAGTTCCGCGAGGTGCGCACGCTCAGCGGCGGCGAGCAGAAGCGGCTGGTGCTGGAGGCGCTGCTGCGCGGGCCCGAGGAGGTCCTGCTCCTGGACGAGCCGGACAACTACCTGGACGTGCCGGGCAAGCGGTGGCTGGAGGAGCGGCTCGCCGAGACCCGCAAGACGGTGCTGTTCGTCTCGCACGACCGGGAGCTGCTGGCGCGGGCCGCCGAGAAGATCGTGGCCGTCGAGCCGGGGCCGGGGGGCTCCGACGTGTGGGTGCACGGCGGCGGCTTCGGGACGTTCCACGAGGCGCGGCGGGAGCGGTTCGCGCGCTTCGAGGAGCTGCAGCGGCGCTGGGAGGAGAAGCACGCGCAGCTCAAGCAGCTGGTCAACACCCTGAAGAACAAGGCCGCGTTCAACGACGGGCTGGCCTCCCGCTACCAGGCCGCCCAGACGCGGCTGCGGAAGTTCGAGGAGGCGGGCCCGCCGCCGGAGCCGCCGCGGGAGCAGGACATCCGGATGCGGCTGCGCGGCGGGCGGACCGGGGTGCGGGCGGTGACCTGCTCCGGGCTGGAGCTGACCGGGCTGATGAAGCCCTTCTCGCTGGAGGTCTTCTACGGCGAGCGGGTCGCCGTCCTCGGCTCCAACGGCTCCGGGAAGTCGCACTTCCTGCGGCTGCTGGCGGGGGAGGACGTCGCCCACACCGGCACGTGGAAGCTCGGCGCGCGTGTGGTGCCGGGGCACTTCGCCCAGACGCACGCCCACCCGGAGCTCATGGGCCGGACGCTCGTCGACATCCTGTGGACCGAGCACGCCAAGGACCGCGGTGCGGCGATGTCCGCGCTGCGCCGGTACGAGCTGGAGCGCCAGGGCGACCAGGGCTTCGACCGGCTGTCGGGCGGTCAGCAGGCGCGGTTCCAGATCCTGCTGCTGGAGCTGTCGGGCACGACGGCCCTGCTGCTCGACGAGCCGACGGACAACCTGGACCTGGAGTCGGCGGAGGCCCTGCAGGCGGGCCTGGAGGCGTACGAGGGCACGGTCCTCGCGGTCACGCACGACCGGTGGTTCGCGCGGGCCTTCGACCGCTTCCTGGTGTTCGGCGCGGACGGTGTCGTGCGGGAGGTGCCGGAGCCGGTGTGGGACGAGCGGAGGGTGGACCGGGCGCGGTAGCGCTTCCCGGTCCGCCCCGCGCAGGCGTCCAGGTCCTTACGGAGCCGACACCGGGTTCGACAGCCGTACGCCGTGCGTGGTGAACCGCATCTCGACGCGGTCGCCGTCGGCCATGGTGAAGCCGCTGTGGAAGCTGCTGCGGTCCGCGCCGAGGTAGACGTAGTGCACCCGGCCGGGGTGGAGCAGGGCCTCGTGGGCGAAGAGGCCGGACATCATGTCCCGCAGGCCGTAGTGGAGGGCCTTGATCCCCGTGGTGAAGGTGCCCTCCCAGGCCGGCGCGCCGTCGCGTGTGATGGTGACGTCGCCGGTGACGTGGCGGGGCGGGGTGCCCAGGAACAGCCAGGGGGCGACGCCCGCGTCGCAGAGCTTGGCGTACGACAGGTGGCCGTTGTGGCGCTTGAAGCGGCCGATGTCGGTGAGGTCGTTGCCGAAGGTGTACCCGGCGTAGTGCGGGGTGCGGTGCTCGTCGGTGACGTAGACGAGCACGACCTCGGCCTCCTCCGTCAGCGCCACGGAGCCGGCCGGGGCGCGCAGCGGCTCGCCGGGGACCTTCAGGACGTCGCCGAGGCCCTTGAAGAACCAGTTGGGCTGCGTCTGCGTGCTGTCGTCGACCTTGACGTTGTGGGTGGCCATGAAGCCGCTCACCATGGCGTCGCCGGCCGACTCCGGCAGCAGCGGGGGCCGGAAGCGTACGTCGGCGGGCGGGACCTCGGCCGGTGCGCGGCCCTCGGTCACGGCGGCGATGAACGCCTCCGTGTCGCCGCCCGCCGCGAGCAGGGCGGCCCGCAGGTCGGTGTCGCCCAGCGGGTACAGGCGCAGGACGGTGTCCTCGGGCGCGCCGAGGCCGAAGTGGCGCTCGCCCTGGTGGACGCACTCGTACAGGACCGTCATCGTGGGTTCTCCTCGGGGGTGATGGGGGACCAGCGGCCATCGGCCCAGGTCAGGACCGCCCAGGGCGCGGCCGAGGGGGTCAGGCGCACTCCGAATCCGGGGCCGGGGGGCGGAGCGAGGGTGTTGGCCCGGCGGTCCACCAGGGGGCGCGG
The DNA here is from genome assembly GCF_040611175.1 of Streptomyces sp. NPDC003036. Taxonomy (NCBI): domain Bacteria; kingdom Bacillati; phylum Actinomycetota; class Actinomycetes; order Kitasatosporales; family Streptomycetaceae; genus Streptomyces; species Streptomyces sp. NPDC003036. Next base: position 197,959 of record NZ_JBEXNO010000003.1, read on the forward strand.
CGCGACGATCATCTCGGGGCCGGGGAAGAACCGGTCGGACTGGCCCGCCTCGACGGTCAGGGCGTCGGGGCTGCGGAAGGCCAGCGCGCGGCCGGCGTTGATCAGCGGGCCGGTCTCCGCGACCTGCACGCCGATCTGGAAGGCGAGGCCCGCGCCGCGGGCGTACGCGACGAGGCGGGCGGCGTTCAGCAGGCCGCCGTTCTTCGCGACGCGTACGTTGACGGCGTCGCAGGCCTCGGCGGCCACCGCCGCCCGGGCGTCCGCGAGCGTGCAGACCGACTCGTCCAGCATCACGCGGATGCCGGACTCGCGGCGCAGCGTGCGCAGGGCGTCCCAGGAGCGGCGGGGCAGGGGCTCCTCCACGAGCTCGGCCCCGGCGTCGCGCAGCCGCCGCGCGTACGGCACGGCGGTGGCGGGGGTCCAGCTCATGTTGGCGTCCACCATGACGGGGACCTTGGGGCCGAGCCGGTCCCGGATGGCGCCGACCGTGCGGACGTCGCGGTCGATGTCCTCCGACGCCTTCACCTTGACGAAGTGGAAGGGGCCCCGGGTGTCCAGGAACGTGTCGACGCCGAGGCTGAGGTCGAGGACCTGCGACACGGGCAGGGTGGCGGGCTCCGGGAACCCCGCGTCCGGGAGGAGGTCCGTGGCCGGGACGGAGAGCCGGTGCGCGAGGAGGTCGAGGACCGCCGTCTCCAGCAGGCAGAGGAGGTTGTTGTGCGCGCCCTCCGCGCCCTCCGCGCCCTCCGCCTCGGCCTCGGGCCCGGCGGCCGTCACGTCGAGGCCCAGCGCCGCCTCGAAGCCGTCCGCCCGCAGCCGCGCCAGGAGCTCCTCCGGTGGGACCTCGCGCAGCCGCGCGAACAGCCGGTCCATGGGGACCCGGTGCAGCGCCTCCGTGACGCTCGCGGTCGTCTCGCCGGTGACGTACGCCCGCGGCGCGCACTCCCCGAGGCCGGTGACCCCGTCGACGGTCAGGCTCAGGACGAGGCTGTCGCTGGTGGAGCGGCGGGCCGCCGGGTGGTCGAAGCCGACGCGCATCGGCAGCGCCACCCGGTACAGCCGGGCCTCGGCCTCAGACATCGCGGTCCACGGCCTGGAGCAGGGTGTAGGCCGACGCCCAGTCGACCACGTCGTCGCGGACGTCGGTGTAGAAGAGGTAGTGCCGGTCGGTCGGGAACTTGATGATCATGCCCCGGTCGGAGACCATCCGGTTGAACACCCGGTGGGTGTCGTCGAGGTCGATGATCGGGTCGGTCAGGCCGGACACGAACGCCGCCGGTATCTCCGGCAGTTCCCGCCGGTCCGGGTGGTGCGGGTCCAGGTAGAGGCGCTCCAGGCCGAGCAGGGTGGCGCGGGAGCGGCGGGTGATCTCCCGCAGCGCCAGGTCGTCGTGGTCGATGAAGTGCCGGTACCGGGGGTCGTCGGTGAAGTCCTGCGACTTCAGCCCCGCGTCCCACAGTTCCGTGGAGCGGTCGGCGGCCAGCGCCGCGCGCTCCTCCCCGCCGAGCAGCGAGTGCAGCCGGCCCAGCCAGGTCGAGCAGTAGACGGCGGCGTCGTAGCGGACGTCGAAGGCGGAGTGGTGCAGCAGGGCGGCGAGGAAGGAGCCGCCCAGGCAGTGCCCGAACAGGGTCAGCGGGACGTCGTCGCCGATCAGCTCGCGTACGTGGGCCAGCGCGCCGGTGTAGTCGGAGACCACCGTGTCCACGTCGGGTATCTCGTGGCGCGGTCCGCCGCTGATGCCGCTGCCGCGCCGGTCCAGGACGAAGAACGCGACGTCGTTGTCGGCGAACCGCGGCCCCACCTCCCACAGCCATCCGGCGTGGCTCTGCAGCCCGTGGAAGTAGAAGATCGCGCCCTTGGTGCGCTCCCGGGGCCGCCACAGGTGGAGCGCCAGTTCGGTGCCGTCGTCGGCCGCGAGCGTGATGATCTCCCGGCGGAGGTTCTGCGGCGGCCTCTTGGTCTCGATCACCGGTGCGCTCCCGTCGCTGCCGTGACGCCGAGGAGGTCGGCGGCGAAGTCCGTGTCCTTCTGGAAGGGCTTGTACTTGTACTGGGTGGCGTTGCCCTGCTGGCGGCGCGCTTCGGTGTAGGCGGCGATGGCGCCGTGCGGGACCGTGGCGAAGGAGAGCGGGCCGAGCCGGCCGCTGCTCCGCTTGGACGCGTACTCGATGTTGATGACGCCCAGCGCGCGGTCCACCGCCTCCGACAGCGTCCGGTCCAGGTCCGGTCCGGGCTCGGTGGCCTCGCCGACCACGACGTAGTAGGGCGGTTCGGCCCACTGCGGTCCGCACATGTAGAGCCCGACGGGCATCCCGCGGTCCGCCAGGGCCTGCTCGATGGCCTGGGTGACCTGCACCTCGGTGATCTTCTCGCCGGTGAAGGAGTGGTAGATGTCGTCGCGCTGGACGAAGTGCACCCACGGGGTGCCGTCCACGATCCGGTCGACGCGGTAGACGTCCCCGCTCCACAGCCGGTGCAGGCCGTTGGCCTGCGTCATGATCAGGTGGTAGTCGCGGCCCTCCCGCACCTCGTCGAAGAGCAGTGTGTCGACCCGCTCGCCCGCGTCCAGCAGCGCGCCCAGCTCCACCTCGGCCGGTACGAACTCGAAGAAGGCCTGGTTGACGGCGAGGGGCTGGCTGTCCAGGGAGTCGTCGACCGGGATGGTGGTCACGCCCTCGGTGCCGCAGCTCATGAACGGCATGGCGGCGACGCCCGGCAGCACCGTCTCCAGCCGCGACTGGTAGAGCCCCGCCGAGGACGACAGCCAGCAGCTGTAGAGCCGCAGCGAGGGCCAGACGTCCGTGAGGGCGAACTCGCCCCGCTCCAGGACGCCCTGGAGGTGGCGGGCCGCCTCCGGGTCGGGGTCGGTGTACGGCTTGCCCTCCAGCGTGCCCTCGGCGAGGTCGCGGACCAGGTCGGGGCCGTGCTCGGCGACCAGGTCCCGCAGCGAGATCAGGGTGCTCGGGTTGATCGCCGAGATGAAGTGCAGGTCCTTGCCCACGAGGTGGCGGATCCGGTGGTACATCCGGCCGGCGTGCGAGGACGGCGCCTCGGTGCCGAACCACGGGGCCGCGGACCACGGCGGGTTCCAGTCCCGGCTGTTGATCCTCGGGTGGCGGTTGCTGATCGCCTGGTACTGCACGCCGTACAGGAAGTCGTCGACGTTGTCGTACACGGTCTGGGTGTCGAGCGTGGCGTGCGGGTGGGCGAGGATCTCGGGGTGGTGCTCCATGTACGTGCCCCACATGGCCTGCATCGCCGGGATGCGGTAGGTCAGCAGCCAGTGCAGCGTGTACGGGATCCGCTTGGGGACGTCGGTCGTTCCGCTCGTCTTCAGCCAGCGCAGCACCGGGCTGCACGACAGGACGCCGCCCTTGGTGCGGGTCTCGCGGTCGATGTCCGCGGTGAAGTCGGCGTACCGCATCACCGGGACGACGTCCCGGAAGGCGGCCGGGTCGGCGGCGACGGCGTCGTACCCGCGCTCCTTCCAGCGCAGCGAGTCGGCGCACAGGGCGATGATGTCGGTCAGGACCCGCTGCTGCGCCGCGTACGGGTCCTTGAGGTCGGCCAGCAGGGTTGCGCGGGCCTGCCGGCACTCCTCGACGAAGGGGCTGCGACGCGCGTTCCAGTGCTCGTGCCAGTGCGAACTGCCCACGGCTTCGGTTTCTCCCTCAACTCGTTCTGACAGTGGTGCCGGTGAGTCATGGCTCCGGTGGCCGCCGAGGTTTCAGGCGACGAGCCCGCGGAACCGGCCCGCGTGGAACACGAGCGGCTCCGCGGTCTCGGCCAGGGCGCCCTCGGCCGCCGACGCGACGACCAGTTCGTGGTCTCCGGTCGGGTGGATCGCGGTGATCTCGCAGTCCAGCCAGGCCAGTCCGTCGGCCGGGATCGGGTGCCCGGCCCTGGTGTACGCCCAGTCGCGGCCGGCGAACCGGTCGGCACCGCGCTCACTGAACAGGCGGCACAGCTCGGCGTGGCGTTCGCCGAGGATGGTGACCGCGAAGCTCCCCGTCGCCCGGATGTCCGGCCAGGTGGTCGAGGTGTACGCCGCGCACAGCGCGATGAGCGGCGGGTCGAGCGAGACGGAGGTGAACGAGTTGACGGCCATTCCCACGGGTCCGTGCGCCGCCTGTGCGGTCACGAGCACGACTCCGGTGGTGAAACGGCCCAGAATGTCACGGAACGAGCGCTGATCCAGGGGGTGTTGTACCGGCTCGGTCTGTTGCAGCATGCGATGCGTTTCCACTCGGTCCGGCGGACGGTCTTGGTCGGCGGTGAGGGCTTCGGTTACGGCGGCGCGGGCGTCCCGGGATTGCCGGGACGCCGCGCTCGCCGCGAGACGCAGGGGATCGGTTACCGCGCGGCGCGGCTGGCGATCGCCCAGTCGACGGCCTCCTGGGGGCGGGCCGCGGCGCCGGTGATCTGCGGGGCCACGTGCCGGGCGAGCAGCTCCAGGCTGCGGTTGGTGTTCTCGTACGTGGTCCAGTCCGCCACGTACACCAGGAGGGTGCCGAAGCCGCCGGTGGCCTCCTGCATGCGGCGGATGCCGGCGACCACCTCGTCGACGGAGCCGACCAGGGCGCCGCCCGCCTCCACCCGGGCCTCCAGGAGCTTCTCGCGCGGGGTGCCGGGGGGCTGGACCTCACGGCCGGCGGCCTTGCCGAAGTACTCGAAGAGCCAGCGGTCGTAGCCCTCGCGGACCTCGTCGAACGCCTGCTTGCTGGTCTCGGCGACGTGCACCGGAAGGGCGATGCGCCAGTCCTCGCGGCGGATGGTCTGCCCGAACTCGTCGGCGGCCTCCTCGGCGTGCTTCCACTGCTGGGCCAGCCCGATGTGGTCCGGCGCGCCCGGCGTCATCAGGGCGAAGGGCAGCGCGAAGGAGGTCATGCTCAGCCCGTACCGGCCGACGAGGCGGGGGCTGGTCACCGAGGTGCCGGAGGTGGCCATGGCGACCTCGATGGGGCCGGGGCCGAAGCGGGGCAGCTGGAGCTTGGCGTCCTTCAGCTCGTACCAGTCCGTCTTCTGGGTGACGCGCTCCTCGCCGTTGACCAGCTCGAGGACGGTCGGCAGGGCCTCGTCGAGGCGCTTGCGCTGCACCTTCGGGTCGAGCCCGAACATGCCGGCGTCGAAGGGCACGCCCGGACCCACGCCCAGGATGTAGCGGCCCCGGGCCAGGTGGTGCAGGTGCACCGCGCGGCTGGCGACGTGGAAGGGGTGGTGTCCGGAGAGCGGGACCACGCCGTGGGCGAGCTTGATCTGCCGGGTGCGCTGGCTCGCGGCGGCGATCATGGTCTCCGGGGCGCCGACGAGACCCCAGCCCAGGGTGTGGTGCTCACCGAACCACGCCTCGTCGAAGTTCAGGCGGTCGGCGTGCTCCACCAGGTCGAGATTGCGGTGAATCGCCAGATGCGGGTCCTGACCCGTCTCGTGGACGGGTGACAGGAAAAGGCCGATACGGCTGTGCACTGCTGTCCTCCAGCATGGGTGGTGTGGTGAGGAAGGCGAAGGGGGGCGCGGTCACGCCAGGCGGTAGACCGAGTCCTTCAGCTCGCGGGCCGTCTCGTAGTCGGCGGCGAGCTGCCGGTCGTCGTCCGAGGTCAGGTAGATCCTCATGGCGGCCGTCAGCAGGTCGGTGGTGGGGCGGATGCGGGCGCCGGGCGCGTACTTGACGCTGGTGAGGAACACGCTGGGCAGCGCGTTGATGCGGGCGACGACGTCCTGGTCGACCTCCGCCACGACACCGTCGAGGGTGGTGCCCGGGTTGTAGCTGTACGCGGACCGCAGCTTGCGGTAGATCCGGCCGGCGTACTCCCGGACGAACTCCTCCGGGCGGGTGTAGGCCAGCGCGGTGAGCCCGGCCTGGTCGTTGCCCAGGCACAGCTCCTGGAAGCCGGGGTTGAGCTGGCCGTTGAGACGCGTGGCGATCTCGACCAGGACCGGGCCCCGCTCGGTGACGATGACCTCGGCGTGGGCCGGGCCCCAGCGGACGTCCAGCGCGTCGAGGACCTCGTGGATGTACTCGATCAGCGCGGGGACGGGCTCCTCGTCCTGGGAGACGAGGATGTCGCGGTTGTAGATGTTCTGGCCGGAGGGCAGCAGGATCTTGTCGTACTTCCAGACGCCGGAGACGTACCGCCGGCCGTCGCAGCTGACCGTGTCGACCACGTACTCCTGGCCCCTGAGGTACTCCTGGACGAGCACCTCGGTGTTGGCCGAGCCGAAGATGTCGCGGGTGCCCAGGACGCGGCGGGCGGCGGCGCCGACCTCCTCGGCGCCGGCGCAGACGAACACGCCGTCCGAGGCGGCGGAGCTGATCGGCTTGACCACCACGGGCCAGGTGCCGTGGTCCTGCGCCCACTTGACGATCAGGTCCGCGTCGTCGCTCTTGAACTGCTCCGCGCAGCGCACCCCGGCGCGGCGCAGCGCCTCGATCATCTCGTACTTGTCGCGGCGGGCGGCGGAGAGCGCGGTGCCGTTGGACTTCACGCCGAGCGCCTCGGAGAGGCGGTCCGCCAGCTGCACCGCGGACTCCTGCCCGGGCACGACGGCGACCGGGGCGTACGGGCGGAGCAGCTCGACGAGCCGCTCCTCGTCGGAGCAGACGATGTTCTCGGCGTACGCGGTGAGGTCGGGCGCGAGCATCGTCGGGATGAGCTCCGGCGTGCTCTGTACGTGGATGACGCGGGCGCCGGCGGCGGTGAAGGCCGCGGGGTAGAAGTTGCCGGCCGAGTAGCCGTCCACGACGACGGCGGTCGGCTGTGCGGTGGTCGGCTGTGCGGTGGTCATGCCCGCACCTCCGGGGTCTCGCGCGGGGTCTCCTTGATGAAGCGGGCCAGGCGGGAGATGCCCTCGTGGATCGCCTCCGGCGCCAGGTTGCTGAAGCCGAGGCGCATCTCCCGGTCGCCGCCGCCGTCGAGGTAGAACATGCTCATCGGTGCCCAGCTCACCCGGTAGTCCCTGGCGGAACGTTCCATCGCGGCGAGGTCCGCGGTGAAGGGGACGGTCAGGGTGAGGAAGAAGCCGCCGCGCGGGGTGTTCCAGGTGACCCCGTGGTCCTCGCCGGCCGGGAAGTGCTCGGCCAGCGCCTCCAGGGTGGCGTCCAGCCGCTCCAGGTAGACCGCGGCGAGCTCGCGGGTGGCGGAGCGCAGGTCGTAGCCGTTCTCGACGAGGATGCCGCCGATCACCGCCTGGGAGAGGGTGGAGGACCCGACCGTGAACATCGCCTTGGCCTTGGAGAGGCTCTGGGCCAGGGTGCGGGTGGCCCCGGTGGCGTCGGTGACCTCCTGGTCGGCGACCAGGTAGCCGAGCCGGGCGCCCGGGAAGGCCGACTTGGCGAACGAGCCGAGGTAGGCGACCCGGCGCTCGGTGTCCAGGGACTTCAGGGTCGGCATCGACTCGCCGTCGCGGGCGAAGAGCCCGTACGGGTTGTCCTCCAGGATCACGAAGTCCTCTTCGGCGGCCACCTCCAGGAGCCGCTTGCGGGCCTGAAGAGGCAGCACCGTGCCGGAGGGGTTGGAGAAGTCGGGCACCAGGTAGAGGGCGACCGCGCGCTTGCCCTCGGCCCGTACGGCGCGGGCGGCCTCGGCCACGGCCTCGGGGTCGAGCCCGTCGGGGCCCTCGAGGATGCCGCGGACCGGGATGTCCAGCATGCGGGCTGCGCCGCGGATGCCGACGTACGCGGGGGAGACCGACAGCAGGACGTCGTCGGGGGAGGCGCACAGGCCGCGCAGGGCGACCAGGGCCGCCTCCTGGAAGCCGTGCGTGATCATGATCGCCTCGGCCGGGACATCGATGTCCTCGTCGTGCTTCAGCATGCGGGCGACCTCCTCCTGGATCAGGCCGTTGACCGGCCCGTACTGGAAGAGGAGGCGGGTGATGCGCTGCTCCGGCACACCCTTGTCCCGCAGGTGCTTGATATAGCGGTCCACGTAATAGGTGAGATTGCCCAAATCGTGGTTCCCGTCGTACGGCGCGCCCGACGAGAACGACAGCGCGTCCGGGAATCTGAGCGCCGTCTCGCTGAGGATCCTCATGGAATCCATTTCGGGATCGGCGATTCCCCCGTGCAGCGAGTCCTGCTGGAACGAAAGCATGGTCAGCGGTTTCCTTCCGTGCTGGGGGCTTCTTCCGACGGGTTCAGCACGGATATCCAGCTGCCTTTACCCGGGTTCCATTCGCGGATACGGGTGCTCGCCACGATTCCGCCTTTGACATAGGGCTCGTCGTCCAGAATCCGCTGGAGTTCGTCGCGGTCGGCCGCCTCATAGAGCAGGAGTCCGGCGTTCTCTCCCACGAGCGGGCCACCGAGCAGCAGGACTCCGCTGTCGGCCAGCCGATAGAGGTTCTCGGCATGCGCCGGGTGCAGGCCCTGGCGGCCGGCCCGGTCGACGTTGTACTCGAATTCGACGACAAACTTCGCCACACCAGCTCCTTGTGCGCTTTTTCTTACGAGGGTGGGGATGGCCCTCACATGTAGAGGCCGCCGTTGATGTCGATGACGGAGCCCGTGGAGTAGCCGGCGCTCTCCGAGCACAGGTGCAGCACGCTGCCCACGGCTTCGGCCACCGTGCCGTAGCGGCCCATGGGAAGGCGCGACAGCACGGCCTTCTTGGACTCCTCGTCGCGCCGCTCGAAGGCCCCCGCCACGCGCTCGGTGGCGATCGGGCCGTGGGCCACGACGTTCACCACCACACCGGTTCCGGCCAGTTCGTAGCCCATCTGCTTCGTCATGCCGATGACGGCCGCCTTGGCCCCGACGTAGGCGGCGTTGTTGAAGTGGCTGTAGGTACGGCCGCCTGCCGAGGCGAAGTTGACGATGCGTCCGTAGCCGTCCTGGACCATCCGCGGCGCACACACCTTGATCGCGATCCAGGTGCTGACCACGTTCTCCAGGTACGTCTCCTCGAAGTGGGAGCGCTGCAGGTCGGCGTAGCCGATGACGCGGGTGTCGCCGCCGACGCCGTTGACGAGGATGGAGGGGGCGTGCCGCTCGACGACGGAGGTCAGCAGGCGCTCGGCGGCGGGGATGTCGGTGATGTCCCCCACGACCACCTCGACCTTGGTCTGCGGGGCGAGCTCGTCCGCGAGGCGCTGGACGGCCTCCTCGTTCTTGTCGAAGAGGACGAGCGAGTGCCCTTCCTTGGCCAGTCCTCGGGCGGTCTCCGAGAGAATTCCACCGGCGGCACCGATCAGGAGCGCAGTACGTGTGGTCACTCTACTTCTCACCTGGCTTGTCTGGGTTCGTGACCCTGAACGGGCAGTGCAGGGCCCTTTGTGGGGGGGTTGGACAGCGCCTCATGCCGGTTCGACCGATTTGCCGTCGAGATCACATTGGCGGAATGCAGGCTTCCCGATTTCCGCGCATGGCAGCAGGCCAGGGGAGGGTAAACCGCCCCCCGGTCGGCACCTCCCAGACCATCACACCAACCCCAGTGCATGTCAACGCGTTAAGGCGGTTCGTTCGTCCAATGTTCGTAAAGGAGTCAACAACCCCGGGCTCGTGACACGGGTCTCTTGCGCAAGACCGAGATATCGTCAATCCTTGCCGACTGACGTGTCCGAGTAACGACGGGACTGGGCAAGGGGGTGGGTGTGGCCGAATCCTTACGGCGAAAATTCAGCCATCCATCCGCTCTTTTCAGCCGCTTCTGTTTTCGGCCATCTTCCGTACCCGTAAAGCCTGGCGAAACGGGGCCCACCCTCCCCGCTCCGATGGAATCTCCGCACAACGGCGGTTCCGGACCAACCACCGGATGAACGGACCATGCGACCCAACTCTCCGTGGCGAATACGTGACTTCCGTACCCTTTTCACCGCGTCCGCGCTCAGCCAGCTCGGCACCAACATCGGCTACGTCGCCGTGCCGCTCGTCGCCGTGGCCGCGCTGGACGCACGCCCCGGCCAAGTGGGTGCGCTGGCCACCCTGAGCACCGTCGCCTTCCTGGTCATCGGCCTGCCGGCCGGGGCCTGGGTGGACCGGCTCAGCCACCGGCGCGTACTGATCACGGCCGACCTGTGCCGCGCGCTCCTCTTCGCCACCGTGCCGCTGGCCTGGTGGCTGGATGTGCTCACTCTCGGCCAGCTCTACGCCGTGGTCCTGCTCAACGGCTGCGCCACCGTCTTCTTCGACGTGGGCTCGCAGAGCGTGCTGCCCCAACTCGTCGGGCGGGACAGTCTGGTTCAGGCCAACGCCGACATCAACACGCTGATCGCCGCGGGCAACGTGGCCGGGCGCGGTGCGGGCGGCGGACTGGTCGCCCTGCTCACGGCGCCCGTGGCCGTGCTCGTCACCGCCGTGGCGCATCTGGCCTCGGCGCTGCGGCTCACCGCCATCCGGCAGACCCCGGCGGCCGCCCCGGCCGCCACCTCGCCCGGGCAGAAGACCGCCGGGCTGCGGACCCAGATCGCGGAGGGCGTACGGCACGTCTTCGGCAACCCGGAGCTGAGGGCGCTCGCGCTCACCGCGGCGCTGGGCAACCTGGGCTCCGCGATCGTGAACACCATGCTTCCGGTCTGGTTCGTCCGCGGACTGGACCTCTCGCCCGGCGCGCTCGGTCTCTTCTGGGCGGCCGGCGGGGCCGGGCTGCTGGTCGGGGCCCGGTGCGCCCGGCCCATCGCGACCCGCCTCGGCTACGGGCGGACGCTCGGCCTCGCCGGGCTGTGTTTCGCCCCCGCCGGCCTGCTGGTCCCGCTGGTCGACCGGGGGTTCTGGCTGTTTCTCGCCGGGGCCGGATGGTTTCTGGCCATGTTCAAGGTCGGCATGGACAACGTCATCGGTGTCAGCCTGCGCCAGCGGATGACCGCCGATGTGCTGCTCGGCCGGATGAACGCCACCTTCCGGTTCCTGCTGACCGGCGCGCTCGCCGTCGGCGCCGCGATGTCCGGCGTGCTGGGCGAACTGGCCGGCGTGCAGGCCACCCTGTGGGTCGGCGGAGTGTTCATGGCCACCGCCTTCCTGCCGGTCTTCCTTTCCCCGGTGCGCTCCCGGCGGGAGCTGCCCGAGCAGCAGACCCATAACACGGCTGCGTGAATTCGTGTCGAATTGATTATGGCGACCCGGTGGGGAGGTATCCAAACCTCTCAATAACGTGTTGACCTTGGCGGCAACCGCCTGCAAAGATCAACGACGCACCCAGTCACAGACTTTATGTGACGCCGATTCCGGACGCGCTGGACAGCGCCTCTCTCTCCGGCGTCAATTTGATCCTGACCTTGAGGAGTGCGATGGCGGCCATCGAAAGTGGCTTCCGAACCGAAGGCATTGCGGATTACTCGGATCCTCGCGAAACCATGCGTGCCCTGCCTCGGTTCCTTCAGTATCCGCTCACCATATTCACGGGAAAGCCGATAGCAGGACAGCAACCCCTGTCCTGGTGGACTCCCGGATTCCACCTGACCACCGCCGGGCTGTCCATGCTGCTCGGTCTCGCGATCAGCTGCACCGGCATGGGCCTGGGCGGCCCCTGGCTGCTGCTCCTGCTGCCCGGCTGGGCCGTCACCCTGCACGGCATGCGCAACCTGCGCATGATGATCTACCACCAGTGCTCGCACCGGAACATGTACCGCAAGCGCCGTCTGGACGCCGCGATCGGCCGGGCCACCTCCAGCCTGCTGATCATCCAGAACTTCGCCCGCTACAGCCGCGAGCACGTCAGCGACCACCACGCGGCGCACCACATGACGCTGCGCGACCCCACGGTCCAGGCGTTCCTGGTCAGCCTGGACCTTCACCCGGGGATGACGCGCCGGCAGATGTGGCGGCGCGTCCTGGGCAAGATCTTCTCGCCCTGGTTCCACCTCAACTTCGCGGTGGCGCGCGCCCGTTCCTTCTGGCACGACTCGGACACCAGCGAGAAGGCCATCAGCGTCGGTCTCTACGGCACCGCCGTGGCCGCCACCGTCGCCACCGGCACCTGGCCGATGCTGATCGTCGCCTGGCTGGTGCCGCTCTTCCCGCTCTTCCAGGTGAGCAACACCCTGCGGCTGTGCGTGAAGCACACCTTCCCCGCGGCGGACGTGACCGAGCGCCGCGGCAAGGAGTACTTCGGCAGCCTGACCAACGCCATCTTCATCGGCGAGGCGGCGCCCTCCCCGGCCCTGCCGCCGGTGCGGCGCATCGCCGCCTGGGGCAGGTGGGCGACGCGGATGCTGTTCGTGCACGCTCCCGCGCGCTACCTCGTGCTGACCGGTGACACCGTCGTCCACGACTTCCATCACCGCTACCCCTCGACGCCGAAATGGGCGAATTACATCTTCGAGCGCCAGGCGGACGCCGACAAGGGAAGCCCGGGCTGGCCGGAATACCGCCATGCCTGGGGTCTGGTACCCGCGATCAACCTGGTCTTCGACTCGCTGTCCGTCGCCGACCCGGAGGAATACAGCGTCACCCGGCTGCGTGAGGTCAGCAAGCGCGAACTCTTCGCCGCATTCGACGACTGATATCGACCGGTATCCCAGTCCGCCGTTCTGAGAAGCAATTCCGTCCACAAGACTTCCGGGGGTTCTCCATGCGGCACGAAAACACCACCCGCACCGTCATCATCGGTGTGGCGGCCAGTGACGCCCACGTCGTGGCCAACCAGCTCATCGCCCACGCCCTGCGCGCCCAGGGATTCCACGTCGTCAACGTCGGCACCTGCACCTCGGTCGCCGAATTCGCCGCCGCGTACGCCGAGCACCCCGAGGCCGAGGCAGTGATCATCGGCAGTCTCAACGGACACGCCTACGAGGACCTCCAGGACCTGCCCGCGGCCCGCGCCCAAGGCCTCCTGGACTGCCCGGTGATCCTGGGCGGCAACCTCTCCGTGGGCAGCTACAAGGATCCCGCTCACCTCGAACGGTTCTACGGACTCGGCGTCGACGTCATCCTGTCCGACCCGGAGCTCCTGCCGGCGACCCTGGACGAGCTCCGGGCCCGTACCCGTACCGCACGGCCGACCGCTGCCTCATCGGTCTCGTCGGCCTCATGAGCGACGCCGTACCACCGGCTGTGCCACCCGAGCTCCCCACGCCCGCCGAGTCCGTCGCCTACGTCCGGCAGCTGGGGAAGCCGACCGCCGCCGAGGTGCTGCACGCGGCCCGCTCCGCCGGGCGGGTCGCGCTGCAGCCCCGCTGCGGCGTCGGCTCGCACGCCCAGATGATGACGCTGCTGCGGGATCTCGAACGGCACGCCAAACCGGACATCCTCACGCTCACCATCGACTCGCACACCCGGCTGAAACGATTCGACAACGCCCGGGCCGCGCTGCTGCGCAACTCGGCCGAGCTCAACGGCTACCCCCTCGTCACCCACGGGTGGCAACGGGGCCGCGAGCTGAACGAGGCCGTGTCCGCGCCCCTGGAGGTGCGGCACGGCTCCCCGGACGCCCGCCTGCTGTTCGAGACCTCGGTGGCGTCCGGCATCACCTCCTTCGAGGGCGGCGGGATCTCGTACAACCTGCCCTACTCGAAGGCCGTGCCGCTGAGCGAGTCGCTGTCCGCCTGGCGGGAGGTGGACGCGCTCTGCGGCGACCTCGCCCGGCGCGGACTCGTCATCGACCGGGAGCTGTTCGGCACGCTCACCGCCGTTCTCGTGCCGCCCTCCATCTCCCTCGCCATCAGCGTCCTGGAGGCCGTGGCCGCCGCGCGCGAAGGGGTGCGGTGCATCTCGGTGGCGTACCCCCAGGGCGGCCACATCGAACAGGACGTGGCCGCGCTGCGGGCGATCCCCGCCCTCGCGGCCCGCTACCTCCCCGAGGACATCGAAGTCCACGCCGTCCTGCACGAGTTCATGGGCGTCTTCCCCAAGGAGCGGTCGCACGCCGAGGACCTCATCCTCTACGGCGCGCTGGTCGCCCGCCTCGGCGGCGCCAGCAAGCTGATCACCAAGACGTACCTGGAGGCGTACGGCATCCCCGACACCCGCGCCAACATCGACGGGCTGCTCCTCGCCTCCCGCGCCAACTCCCCGCTCCTGGACTTCATCGCGCTCGACGAGGACCGGGTGGGCCGCGAACTGGAGTGGATCCTCGAAGAGGTGGCGGAGATCGTGGAGCCGGTCCTCGCAACCGCCTGCGTCTACAAGGAGATCGAGGCCGCGTTCGCGGACGGCCGGCTGGACATCCCCTTCAGCGCCAGCCGTTACGCCCGCTCCGAGGTGATCCCCCGCCGCGCCGCGGACGGTGCCATACGCTACTTGGATCCGGGGGCACTCCCCTTCTCCGACCGTACGCGCCGACGCAACGAAGCCGACCTCGCCGCCACGGGAAGCGGCACCCGCATCGGCGACATGGTCAAGGGGCTGACGTCGGACATCAACTACTTCCTGAACGTCTTCGGCGAGAGCCCCGCAGCACCGTCCTGAACCGGCGGCGGCCGGCACCCGGCAGCCACAGCACGACCTGGAGCGGATACGAGCATGCAGTCCATCACCGTCACCAGCCCCGGCGGACCCTCCGCACTCACCCTCACGGAGCGCGAGGTGCCCGTACCGGGCAGGGGCGAGGTCCTGGTCCGCAACACCGCGGCCGGCGTCAACTTCATCGACGTCTACTACCGCAACGGCAGCTACCCCGCCGAGCCCCCCTTCACCCCGGGCCAGGAGGGCGCCGGCGTGGTCGCGGCCCTCGGCGAGGGCGTCACGGCCTTCGAGGAGGGCGCCCGCGTCGCCTACGCCTCCCAGCTGGGCGCGTACGCCGAATACACCGTGGTCCCCGAGGACAAGCTCATCCCCGTACCCGACGGCGTCGACCTGACCGCGGCGGCCGCCGTCACGCTCCAGGGCCTGGCGGCGTACTACCTCACCCACGAGACCCACCCGGTCGCCGAGGGCGACACGGTGGTCGTGCTGGCGGCGGCCGGCGGGCTCGGGCGCTTCCTCGTCCAGCTGGCGGCGGCCCGCGGGGCGACGGTGATCGCGGTGACCTCCACCCCCGAGAAGGAGAAGGCCGCGCGCGAGGCCGGCGCCCACCACGCCATCGGGTACGACGGCTTCGACACCGCCGTACGCGAACTGACCGGCGGCCGGGGCGCCCGGGTGGTGTACGACTCGGTCGGCGCGGCGACGTACCGCACCAGCCTGAGCGCCCTCGGCCGGCGCGGCCTGCTCGCGCTGTGCGGCCTGTCCAGCGGCCCCGTACCGCCCTTCGACATCGAGCTGCTGCGCGCCGCCGGCTCGGCGTTCGTCACCCGCCCCACCATGCGGGACCACGTGTACGACGCCGAGACGCTGCGCGCCGCGGGCGCCGCCGTCTTCGGCCACCTGGCGGACGGCGTCCTCACGCCGCACCTCCACGCGACGCTGCCGCTGCGGGGGGCCGCCGAGGCGCACCGGCTCCTGGAGGGCCGGGAGACGACCGGGAAGCTGCTGCTCGCGCTCTGACCCCCCTCCACCGACCTGACCAAGTCCGTACGCATCACCACTCCGGGAGCACAGATGGCCGAGCCGGCCTCCCCCCAGCTTCTCTTCGTCGGCGGCGCCGGGAACGCCACCCTCGCCGTCGACGTCGTCGAGACGGCGATCCGCCAGGCCCGCAAGCGCGGCCTGCGCATACACGTCACCAACCAGGAAGCCACCCTCGCCGCCACCCCGGCGATCACGGCCCTCGCCGACACCGCGTCGGCCGTCGACTTCGAGGTGCCCGGCGCGACCGCCGCGTGGGTGCGCGAGCGGGCCGCGGCCGGTGAGAGCTTCGACGTCGTCTTCGGCGTACGGGAAATGGCGCAGGAGGCGGTCGCCGAGGCCGCGGACGCGCTCGGACGGCCGGGCAACCCGCCGCACGCCGTCCACCGGGTGCGTACGAAGGACGAGGCGCGCGCGGCCCTGGCGGCCGCCGGCTTCCTCCAGCCCGCCTTCCGGGTCTGCGCGGACGAGGCCGAGGCCCGCGCGTTCCTCGACGGGTCCACCGGGCCGTGGGTGGTCAAGCCGCGCGACGCCATGGGCAGCGAGGGCGTCACCCGGATCGACGGCCCGGACGAGCTCGCCGCGGCGCTGGACTTCCTGCCGGAGGACGGCCGGGGCTCCTTCATCGTCGAGGAATTCGTGGAAGGGCCCGAGTACAGCGCGGAGGGCGTCTTCGTGGACGGCGTGCCGCGCGTCCTCGCCCTCACCTCGAAGGAGCTGCTGCCGCCGCCGAACTTCTTCGAGATCGAGTACGTCATCCCGGCGATCCTCCCCGAGGACACCGCCCGGGAGATCGAGCGCCAGGTCGTCGACGCCCTCACCGCGCTGGAGCTGCGCTACGGGCAGTTCCATGTGGAGCTGTGGTGGACCGAGCGGGGCGTCGTCCTCGGCGAGATCCACGTGCGCAACGCGGGCGGCTGGATCCACCGCATGCTGGCGCACGTCATCCCCGGCCTGGAGTGGTTCGGTCTGGTGTTCGACGACGTCCTCGGCAACCCCGTCGACACCGCGGCCCTGAAGCCGGTGCGCGGCTCCGCGATCCGCTTCCTCACCCCGCCGCCGGGCCGCCTGGTGGCGGTCGAGGGCTGGGACGAGGTGCTGGCCCACCCGAACCTGATCCACGCGGAGCTGGCCGTGGCCCCGGGCGACGTCATCGAGGAGCACCGCTCGGTCGGCAACCGCGTCGCCCACATCGCGGTCGGCGCGGACACCTCGGAGGAGGCGCAGGCCCTGGCCCGGAAGCTGGAGGCGTCCGTACGCTTCGTCACGGAGCCGGCGGAGGCCGCGGCTCCGTAAGGGGGGCGCGGCCCGGCGGTGGGGGGCGGTTTTGACCCCGGCGGGGGCGCACGAGTATTCTTCTGGTTCGTTATGCGTATTGGCTTCGTCGTTCTCACGCGAAGGGGCCCTACGCAGGTTCCCTGGAGCAGTTACCAGTGGCTCGCATACGGGTGGTGTCCCGGCAGTGTGGGCCCCAGCTGCATGATCGCTTCAGGTGTGTCTGGACTCCATCCACTGAAGAAGCGAAGGCTACGAAGTGCGTACGTACAGCCCCAAGCCCGGCGATGTCACTCGCCAGTGGCACATCATCGACGCGCAGGACGTTGTCCTGGGGCGTCTGGCGACGACGGCTGCGAACCTCCTGCGAGGCAAGCACAAGCCCGTCTACGCGCCGCACATGGACATGGGCGACTTCGTCATCATCATCAACGCTGACAAGGTCCACCTGTCCGGCAACAAGAAGACCCAGAAGATGGCCTACCGCCACTCCGGCTACCCGGGTGGTCTGCGCTCCGTCCGTTACGACGAGCTGCTGGACAAGAACCCCGAGAAGGCCGTCGAGAAGGCCATCAAGGGCATGATCCCCAAGAACTCCCTCGGCCGTCAGATGCTCTCGAAGCTGAAGGTCTACGCGGGTGAGAACCACCCGCACGCTGCTCAGCAGCCGGTCCCGTTCGAGATCACCCAGGTCGCGCAGTAGTTCCGGCCACCCCCTAAGAACGAAAGAAATCTGAGGAGCATCGTGGCCGAGACCACTGTTGAGAACCCCATCGAGGGCGAGGAGACCTACGCGGAGGTCACCACCTTCGAGTCCGAGGTCCCCGTCGAGGGTGAGTACACCTCCGAGTCCCTCGCGTCCCGCTTCGGCGAGCCGCAGCCGGCCGCCGGCCTGGGCCGTCGCAAGAACGCCATCGCCCGCGTCCGGATCGTCCCGGGCACCGGCAAGTGGAAGATCAACGGTCGCACCCTCGAGGACTACTTCCCGAACAAGGTGCACCAGCAGGAAGTCAACGAGCCCTTCAAGGTGCTCGAGCTCGACAACCGCTACGACGTCATCGCCCGCATCTCGGGTGGCGGCGTCTCCGGCCAGGCCGGCGCCCTGCGCCTCGGCGTGGCCCGCGCGCTGAACGAGGCGGACGTGGACAACAACCGCGGCCCGCTGAAGAAGGCCGGCTTCCTGAGCCGCGACGACCGTGCCGTCGAGCGCAAGAAGGCCGGTCTGAAGAAGGCCCGCAAGGCCCCGCAGTACAGCAAGCGTTAATCACGCCTGCTCGGTCTGCTCATTCGTACGCCCCGGCGGCACCTTTTCGTGCTGCCGGGGCGTACGTCTTTACGCTTCACCTTGCTTTTTCGGAGTAACTCGGAGGACAGCTGTGGGACGACTCTTCGGCACGGACGGTGTGCGCGGTGTCGCCAACGCGGACCTGACGGCGGAGCTCGCGCTCGGCCTGTCGGTCGCGGCGGCGCACGTGCTCGCCGAAGCGGGGACGTTTGAAGGACATCGGCCGACCGCCGTGGTCGGTCGGGACCCGCGTGCGTCGGGAGAGTTCCTGGAGGCGGCCGTGGTGGCCGGCCTCGCCAGCGCGGGCGTGGACGTCATGCGGGTGGGCGTGCTGCCGACCCCGGCCGTCGCGTACCTGACCGGCGCGCTCGGCGCCGACCTCGGCGTGATGCTCTCCGCCAGCCACAACGCCATGCCCGACAACGGCATCAAGTTCTTCGCGCGCGGCGGCCACAAGCTGGCCGACGAGCTGGAGGACCGCATCGAGGCCGTGTACGAGCAGCACCGCACCGGTGAGCCGTGGGACCGGCCGACCGGCGCGGGCGTCGGCCGCGTCGCCGACTACACCGAGGGCTTCGACCAGTACGTCGCCCACCTGCTGTCCGTCCTGCCGAACCGCCTCGACGGGCTGAAGATCGTCCTCGACGAGGCGCACGGCGCCGCGTCCGGCGTCTCCCCGGCGGCGTTCACGCAGGCCGGGGCCGAGGTCATCACCATCGGCGCCACGCCGGACGGCCTCAACATCAACGACGGCTGCGGCTCCACGCACCTCGACCTGCTGAAGGCCGCCGTGATCGAGCACGGCGCCGACTTCGGCATCGCGCACGACGGCGACGCCGACCGCTGCCTGGCCGTGGACCACACCGGCGCGGAGGTCGACGGCGACCAGATCCTGGCCGTGCTGGCGCTCGCCATGCGCGAGGCCGGAACGCTGCGCGGCAACACCGTCGTCGCCACCGTCATGTCGAACCTGGGCTTCAAGCTCGCCATGGAGCGCGAGGGCCTGCAGCTGGTCCAGACGGCCGTCGGCGACCGCTACGTACTGGAGTCGATGAAGGAGCACGGGTACGCGCTCGGCGGCGAGCAGTCCGGGCACGTCATCGTCCTCGACCACGCCACCACCGGCGACGGCACCCTGACCGGCCTGCTGCTGGCGGCGCGCGTCGCGGCCACGGGGCGGTCGCTCGCCGAGCTGGCCGGGGTCATGGAGCGCCTGCCGCAGGTCCTGATCAATGTGAAGGACGTCGACAAGACGCGCGTGAAGACCTCCGCCGAGCTGGGCTCCGCCGTCGCCGAGGCCGAGCGCGCGCTGGGCTCCACCGGGCGCGTCCTGCTGCGTCCCTCGGGCACCGAGCCGCTGGTGCGGGTGATGGTCGAGGCCGCCGACATCGAGCAGGCCCGGGCGGTCGCGGGGCAGCTCGCGGACGTGGTGAAGTCCGCGCTCGGCTAGCCAGGTGTGGTGAGGGGCGCTCCGCCGGTACGCCGGTGGGGCGCCCCTTTCGCGTGCCCGGGCCTCAGGCCCGCTGGGTACGGCGGCGCTCCCGCGCCCAGAAGAACTTCTGCGTCAGCAGCGTCAGCGTCCCGGCGAGCAGGATCGCCAGCAGGTTGAGCAGCAGCTGCTCGACCGAGCCCTTGGTCTGGCCGAAGTCCCCGTAGCTCAGCGCCACCGCCGCGTTCGCCGCCGCCGGGACGGTGGTGACCGAGATGGCCACGCCCACCAGGGCGCCCGACTTGGCCGAGGTGAGCGACAGCGTGCCGGCGGCGCCCGCGAGCAGGCCCACGACGAACGAGAACCAGTCGGGCGCGTAGACGAAGCCGGTGTTGGGGCGATCGCCGTTCAGCTTGGTCTCGGTGAACAGCCCGAGGGCGTCCATGGCGAGGCTGAAGGCCACCGTCAGCGCCATGGCGATGGCGAATCCCGCCACCAGGGCCACCAGCGCCCGCACCGCCAGGTTCGGCCGACGCCGCACCAGCGCCGTACAGATGCCGGCCAGCGGGCCGAACTCCGGGCCGACGGCCATCGCGCCCACGATGAGGATGGCGTTGTCCAGCACCACACCGCAGGCCGCGATCATGGTGGCGAGGGTCAGGAACGCCACGTACGTGACGGAGAGCGTGGACTCCTCGTGCGTGGCCTCCTGGAGCTGGTCCCACAGCACGGCGTCCGCGCCCTCGCCCGGAGCGTCCTCCTCCGCCTTCTCGGCGTGCTTGGACAGCGACAGGCCGATGTCCTCGACGGCGATCGAGCCCGTCTTGTCGATGCCGAGCGCGCACAGGTCGGCGATCAGCTCGTCCCCGGCCTCGCGCGCCACGTCGCACAGCACCAGGTCGCCCGCCGGGTCGCGGGCCGCGCCGGGGACGACGGCGAGGTGCGTGGTGCCGACCGTCTTCTCGATGGTGCGCACCACGTCGTCGGTGCGGTCCGTCGGCACGATCAGGCGGAGATGCAGCACGGGTGCGCGTCCCTTTCGGAGCTTGCGGATCTGAGCGTGGGGATCGGAGCTTGCGGATCAGAGCTTGCGCAGGGAGAGCCGCTGGACCTTGTGGTCCGGGCCCTTGCGTACGACGAGGGTGGCACGGCCGCGGGTCGGTGCGACGTTCTCCAGGAGGTTCGGCTTGTTGATGGTCCGCCAGGTCGTCCGGGCGTACGCGAGCGCCTCCTCCTCCGACACCTGGGTGTACTTGCGGAAGTACGACGACGGGTTCTGGAACGCCGTCTCGCGCAGCTTGCGGAAACGATTCAGGTACCAGGACTCGATGTCCTCGGTGCGCGCGTCGACGTACACCGAGAAGTCGAAGTAGTCGGCGAGGGCGACCCGCGTGCGTCCGTCCTTGCCGGGCAGCGCGGGCTGCAGCACGTTGAGGCCCTCGACGATGAGGATGTCGGGGCGCCGGACCGTCAGCCGCTCGCCGGGCACGATGTCGTAGATGAGGTGCGAGTAGACGGGCGCGGTCACCTCGTCCTTGCCCGCCTTGATGTCGGCGACGAAGCGCGTCAGCGCGCGCCGGTCGTACGACTCGGGGAAGCCCTTCCGCGACACCAGGCCCCGCTCCTTGAGCTCCTTCATGGGCAGCAGGAACCCGTCCGTGGTGACCAGCTCGACGCGCGGGTGCTCCGGCCAGCGGGCGAGCAGCGCCTGGAGGAGCCGGGCGACGGTCGACTTGCCGACGGCGACGGAGCCCGCGACCCCTATGACGAAGGGCGTGCCGCGCTGGGAGCCGCGCTCGCCGGCGTCGCCGAGGAAGGTGTTGAGGGCGCCGCGCAGGTTGGCGGTGGCGCCGACGTAGAGGTTGAGCAGCCGGGAGAGCGGCAGGTAGATGTCGCGCACCTCGTCGAGGTCGATGACGTCGCCCAGTCCGCGCAGCCGCTCGACCTCCTCGGCGGTCAGCGGCAGCGGCGTCTTGTCCCGCAGCGCGCTCCACTCCTCGCGGGTGAGGTCGACGTACGGCGTGGCCTCCGCGCGGCGCTGGGCGGAGGCGCTCCGGGGCGCGGTGGCACTTCGGGACGGCGAGGTGATCACCTGGCCATTGTCGGGGCTGGAGGGCCGCTGGGGGGCCTCTGCGGGGGGTGGGGTCGGTCACGCGCCGAGCGCGGTCCGGCGCCGCCGGGCGGGTGTCTTACGGCGGGTAACAACATGATCAAGAGGCGGTTCCGTTTGTCCGTCGCTAGGACTCCGTGCCCACTTGGTGAAGATTATGTGACCTTCATTTGCAGGGCCTGTTGTGACATGGTCGCGACGTAAGCGGCAGTGCCGACTCGTGGGAGGGGCGAGCACACCGGCACTGCGCTGTGCCGGGGTGGGCCTGCTGTCATGCCCATGGCTGGGCTGCCGGACGATCGCGAGATTGCAGGGCAGACCATGTCACTGTTCCGAGACGTCGGCAGACGCCGGCGTCGCCTCCGGTCCACACTGACCGGGGCCATCAGCGCGACGGCGCTGACGACCGCGTCCGCGGTCCTGCTGGGACTGATCCAGGCCGTGCCCGCCGCGGCGGAGACGGCGCCCGAGGAGGACACGGGTTTCGACCGCAACACCATTGGTCAGCAGCGGCGTCTCGACCGCTGTCTGGCCGGAGTCGCGCTGCACGTCGGCGGCCCCCAGATGAAGGCCAAGGCCATCGAGGGGCTGACCGGCACCGACCAGCAGCTCCGCGACGTCGTCGGGAGCGTCGGCTGGATCGGCTACGGCCCCCTCGGCCAAGCCAAGGACGCCGATGAGGAGGCGGGCAGCGCCTACCTCGACGCTGCCACGGCCCGCACCAACGGGCTCAACACCGCCAACAAGCCCTATGTCGAATCCGCATGGGCCAGCGACGACATGGAGTGGCACGCACCGGCGTTCGGCGAAGACGTCACCAACTTCACCGTCGTCACGCAGAAGGAACTCGCCTGGCGCCTCGGCTGGGACGGTCACAGCAACCCCAGCCCGGAGGCCGTGGCCCGCGCCAAGGCCATCGCCGAGGAAAACCGTGGCAAGGACCACTGGAACGACTCCGCCGCCCACTCCATGCTGATGGACAGCGAGGTCAACAACACCCGCTACTCGGGCGGTACGACCTCCAGCGATATCGCGTCCTACCTGCGGCGCGGCGGCTTCGCGCTCGAGGCCCCTGCCAAGGACTCCGCCGCGTACCGCGTCGAGGTCGAGGATCTGAAGCAGGCCTGGGCCGCGTGCGACTACCAGAACCCGGTCGACGTGTGGCGCAAGCTCAACGAGCCGGTCATGGCCGCGATGGTCGAGTGGGAGCTGGAGTACGCCGGACAGGCCCCCCAGCGCGCCACCATCATCCAGGCGGAGGCCGACGCCTACGCCGCGACGCGGGCCGCCGCCGACAACATGGTCGAGGCCATCGGCCAGGCCTGGCTCGTCGAGCAGATCCTGACCTGGCAGAAGTACTGGCAGGACCACCTCGCCCAGGATCCCGACACCATCTTCGAGAAGCCCGACCAGGCGATGTACGACCAGGCCGCGGCCGACCTCGCCCGCTACCGCGCCAACGTGGCGGCCCTGGTCACCTCGGCGAAGGGGCACGCCGCCTCGGCCGCCACCGCGGCCCAGAAGGCCGCGACCGCCCAGCAGGAAGCCTGGGCCGTCGCCGACACCACCCACGTGCCGCGCGGCCGCGGTCTGATGTACGCGCAGCAGTCGGTCCAGGTCGCCCGCGCCTCCAGCGCCGCCGCGGCGGCCGCGGCCAAGGCGACCGAGACCGCGCTCGGTGCCGCCAACGCAACCATCGCCGACGCGGACGCGCTGCTCGCCAAGGCGCAGACCCAGTCGCACGCGATCAGCACGGAGTTCCGCCGCGTCGCCGCGGAGGAGGCCGCCGCCCAGGCGAAGGCCGCCGCCGACAGCGCCGAGGCCAACGCCACGGCCGCCGCCGCGAGCGCGACCACGGCCAAGAACGCGCAGACCACGGCCGAGCAGAAGCGCGACAAGGCCAAGACCGCCGCCGCCACCGCCGCCGCCGAGCGCGCCAAGGCCCAGGCGGAGCAGGCCACCGCCGTCGCCTCCCGGGCCAAGGCCGCCGCCGAGCGTGCCAAGGCGCAGGAAGCCGAGCAGCGGGCCGCCACTCAGCAGACGGCGGCCAAGGGTGCCGACACGGCCGCGAAGACCGCGACCACGGACGCGACGGCCAAGCGCAAGGTCGCCGACGAGAAGGCGAAGGCCGCGCAGACCGCGCGCGAGAAGGCGATCGCCGCCCTCCAGACGCGGCAGGCCACAGCGGCCCGCGCCGCCGCCCTCGAAGCCGCGGCCGCCGCCGCCGAGGGCACCGCCGCCGCCGCCGAGACCCGCGCGGCGGCCACCACCGCCCGTACGGCCGCGAACCAGGCCGCCGAGGCCGCGACCGCCGCCCAGACCGCCGCGGACGAGGCCACCACGGCCGCCGTCGCCGCCCGCGCCGCCGCCACCACGGCGGAGGGCGCCGCCAAGCGCGCCGAGGCCAACGCGAGCAGCGCGTGGTCGGCGTACCACACCTCCCTCAGCGCCGCCTCCGCCGCGCACGCCGCCGCGGCCACCGCCCTGGACGCGTCACAGGACGCCGCGACCCGCGCGGACCTCGCCGCCACGGCATCGGCGAACGCCACCGAGCTCGCCAAGAAGGCCCAGCAGGAGGCCGTCGCCGCCGGGACCGGCGCCGCGGAGGCGGTGAAGTCGGCCGCGACCGTGGTCGGCCGCGCCTACGCCGCCGGCCAGGCCGCGCTCGCCGCCCGCGACAGCGCCAAGGAGGCGGTCGCCGCCGGCAGTGAAGCCGTCGTCGTCGGCAGCGCCTACCAGGAGAAGGACAGCGCCGCCGCGTTCGCCGTGCTCGTCGGCCAGTCGTCGAAGACGATCGCCGAACAGCAGGCCGCCGCCGCCGAGGCCAAGGCCGTCGAGGCGGCCGCCGCCGCCGAGGCCGCACAGCAGGCCGCCGCCCAGGCCACCGGCGACGCGAAGCTCGCCGCCGAGGCCGCCGCCCGCGCCGCCGCGGACTCGGTCCGCGCCGTCGAGGCCGTGACCCGCGCCCAGGCGTCCGCGGCCGAGGCCGCCGGCGCCCAGCAGGGCGCCAAGGCCGCCGCCGACACCGCCGCGGACCACGCCCAGCAGGCCGGGAACGACGCCGCCAGCGCCCGCCTCGTAGCGGACGAGACGAACAGCGTCGCCCTTGAGGCGGACCGCGAGGCCACCGACGCCGAACGGCACGCCGCGGAGGCCAACGAGAAGGCCGGCCGGGCCGGCGAAGCGGCCAAGGACGCGGCAGGCAAGGCGTCCACGGCCGAACAGGAGGCCAAGACCGCCGAGACGAACGCGGGCAACGCGCAGGGCCACAGCACCGCCGCCGAGGAGGCCGCGAAGAAGGCCGAGCAGGAGCAGCGCGAGAAGAACGAGGCCGCGCACAAGACGGCGCTCGCCGAGGGCACCACGCCCATCAAGGGCGGCGCGAACAACTGGCCGGTGCTGGGTGAGCGCGAGGAGAAGATCCTCCTCGACGCCTGCGGCCAGGCCTGCGTCGACGACTACCGCAAGGGCATCGCCGCCGTCTCCGTGAACGTCGTCGAGTGGGCCGGCGCCAACGGCGGGCAGATTCTCTTCGAGCAGCTCGACCCCGCCAAGGTCAAGCAGTGCCTGGCCGCGTCGGACGTCGAGGAGTGCCTCTGGGCGCTCGTCGACATCCCGTCGTCCGCCGTGATCGTGGGCCGTATGCCCGCGCTCGCCCAGGCGATCGAGAAGGTCTCCACCGGCATGCGGCAGATCTTCGTCGACGCCGACAACGCCCTGCGCCGGCTCAACGAGCTGACCGCCGTCATCCGTGACGTCCGCAGCACCCCGCGCCTGGAGCGCTGTGTCGCCGGTGTCGCCCTGCACGCGGGCGGCGCGAAAATGAAGGCCAAGGCCATCGAGGGCCTGGCCGGTACCAACGACCAGCTGCACGCCGTCGTCGGCGACATGGGCTGGATCGGGTTGATGCCCCTGGGGCAGGCCAGCGACCAGGACCGGGAGGCGGGTTACGCCTATCTGGACGCCGTCGCGGCTCGCCGGGCCCTCCTGGAGGACGCCAACCACCCGTACGCGATGAGCTCGTTCGACGACGGGATCACGCTGCACGCACCGGAGTTCGGCGCCGACATCCTCGGCTTCACCCTCTCCACGCAGGCGAAGCTGGCCGACCGTCTCGGCTGGGACGCGCACACCAATGCCAGCCCGGAGGCGATCGCCAAGGCCCGCCAGATCACCGAGCAGAACCGGGGCAAGGACCCCTGGCACGATTTCGCGGCGGACTCCATGCTGCGGGACTGGAACCTGAACCAGACCCGCTTCGCCGGCGGCACCACCTCCGCGGACATCGCCACCTATCTGCGGCACGGCGGCTTCCCCGCCGGGAAGGTCGCCGAGGGCTCGGCGGCGTTCCGCATCGAGGTCGAGAACCTCAAGCAGGCCTGGGCCTCCTGCAACCACCAGGACCCGGTCGACCCGCGCAACGCCCTGAGCGAGGCCGTCTCCCAGGCCTCGGCCGAATGGGAGGCGGAGTACGCCGGTCAGGCCGCCCCGCGCGCGGTCATCATGCGGGCGGAGGCCGACGCCGCCGCCGCGACCCGCTCCGCCGCGGACACCATGGTCGAGGCCATCGGCCAGGCCTGGCTCGCCGACCAGATCCTGCGCTGGCAGAAGTACTGGCACGACCAGCTCAAGAACGACCCGGACAGCATCTTCAAGCCGAAGCAGGCCCTCTTCGACCGGGCCAATACGGACCTGGCGAAGGCCCGAGGCAAGGTCCAGGCCCTGCTCACCACCGCCAAGTCGCAGGCCGGTCTGGCCAACGCCGCCGCCCAGCGCGCGGTCACGGCCCAGCAGGAGGCCTGGGCCATCGCGGACGCGGCCGGCGTCCCGCGCGGCCGTGGCCTGATGTACGCCCAGCAGTCGGTCCAGGTCGCCCGCGCCTCGGGCGCGGCCGCCACGGCCGCCGCGAAGGCGACCGAGACGGCGCTGAACGCGACGAACGCCACGGTCGCGACGTCCCAGACCCTGCTGGCCCTGGCGCAGACCCAGGCGCACGCGCTCAACACCGAGTTCCGCCGGATCGCCGCCCAGGAGGCCGCCGCCCAGGCGAAGGCCGCGGCGGACAGCGCCGACAAGCAAGCGGCCGAGGCCGAGGCGAACCTGAAGATCGCCCAGCAGGCCCGGACCACCGCGGAGAAGGAGGAGCAGGAGGCCAAGGCGGCCGCGGCCACGGCGCAGAACCAGCGGGCCGTCGCCGAGCTGGAGCGCGCCAAGGCCGCCGCCGCTCGATCGACCGCCGAGTCCGAGCGCAACAAGGCGGGGGCTGCCGAGGACCGGGCCCAGACCGAACGGACCCGGGCCGGTAACGCGCTGAACGACGCCACCACGGCGGGCGGCACGGCGGCCTCGAAGCGGGCCGCGGCCGAGCGGGCCGAACTGGACGCCGCGGACGCGCGGGACCGAGCCGTCGAGGCCGAGAAGCACCAGCGCACCACGGACTCCAGGGCCGCGGCCCTGGAAGCGGCCGCGGCAGCGGCCGAGGGCACGGAAGCCGCCGGGGAGACCCGTACGGCCGCGACCGAAGCCCGTACGGCGGCGAACGAGGCGGCTTCCGCCGCCAAGGCGGCCCGTACGGCGGCGAACGAGGCGTCCCAGGCGGCCATCAACGCGCGAGCGGCGGCCACCGAGGCGAAGGTCGCCGCTGCCAACTCCCAGAAGGCCGCGGACAACGCCTGGTCCGCGTACTACACCGCTCAGGGGTCGGCGGCTGCCGCCCACTCGGCGGCGGCCGTCGCCATCGACGCCTCCGAGGCCGCGGCGCTGAACGCGAAGCAGGCAGAGGAGGACTCCAAGAAGGCGTCCGCCGCGGCGGCCGTAGCGAAGCAGGAGGCGGCGGCGGCCCAGAGCGAGGCGGTCAAGACCGCCCAGTGGGCGGCCAAGACGGCCGGCTACGCCTACGCCACCGCCCAGGCGGCGAGCGCGGCACGTGACACCGCGACCCAGGTCGTCAAGCCGGCCACGGAAGCCATTGCCATCGGAACTCCTTACCAGGAGACCGACGCGTCGGCGGCCTTCGCCGTGCTCACCGGCCAGGGCGCGCTGACCCTGTCGCAGCAACAGGCGGCGGCGGCCGAGGCCAAGGCGGCCCAAGCGGCCGCGTACTCGGCCGAGGCCCAGCGCCTCGCCGAGCAGGCGGCGGCCGATGCCAAGCTGGCGGCCGAGGCGGCCGCGGCGGCGGCCAAGGACGCGGAGCGTGCGGCACGCGCCGTGCAGCGCGCCCAGGCCGCCGCGGCGGCGGCGGAGGAGGCGGCCAAGGCCGCCCAGGCCGCGGCCAAGCGGGCCGACGGCTACGCCATGCAGGCGGGTACGGACGCCGTCTACGCGTCGTTCGCCGCCAACGAGGCGTCCACCGACGCGGCCGCGGCAGACCGGGAGGCCACCGAGGCGGAACGGGACGCGGCGAGCGCCCGTACCGCGGCCGACGACGCCCAGACGGACGCCAACGCGGCCGACCGCATCGCGACGGTGTCGGAGAACGACGCCGTCCGCGCGGAGTCCGCGGCGGCCAACGCGCGGGAGTCCGCCACCCAGGCGGACGCCGCGGCCACCCGCGCCGAGGAGGAGGAGCGCAAGCGCCAGGAGGAAGAGCGCAAGCGGGCGATGGAGTCGGGTGACAAGGGTGTTCTCTTCGATCCCGGTATCCCGCTGACCGCCGAGGAGCAGGCCATCCTCCTGGAGGCGTGCGGCCAGCGGTGCGTCGACGACTACAAGGCCGCGTACGCCGCGGTGTCGCAGACCGTCGTCGACTGGATCAAGGCCAACGGCGCCGACGTGCTCCTGGAGCTCATCGGGGTCAACGACCTGAAGCGCTGCTTCGGCGAGGGCGACGTAGAGAGCTGCCTGTGGAGCCTGGTCAACGTCGCCAGCCTGGTCGTGGTCGTGGGCAAGCTGCCCGCGGTGGCCAAGGCGATCGCGACCGTGGTCTCGGGCGTCTCGAAGTTCTTCTCGCGGGCCGAATGGGGCAAGAAGACCATCGACCGGCTCCGGAAGGTCATCGAGAACTTCAAGAAGGAGCCGGAGCCCAAGCCGGACCGCTCACCGGACTGCCTCACCGTCCCGGGCGCCAGGTCCTCGGGCACGTCCGGCCTGTCCACGATGGGCTTCTCGTCGGCGACCTCGGCCGGCGATCCGCTCGATTGCGACGAGGTCGAGGTTCTCGACGGGCACTTGGGGCGCAAGCGCCTCGGCTCCGACATGAGGTATCACCTGAAGGAGGGTGACACCGAGATCCAGATCGACGACCCGAACGACCTCTCCAACACGATCACCGACATCGATCTCGTGCGGGGCGGCGTGCTCTGGGAGAACAAGACCGTGACCGCGCGGAAGCTGACGCAGGAACAGCTGCAGAAGTGGGTGGACAAGCACGTCGGAAAGAAGATCAAGGGCTACAAGACGGCTCGCCCCCTGCTCGCGGGCTACGAGGACGCGCCCATCGGAATCCGCTTCGAGGATCCTGCGATCCTGGAGATCAACCCGGGCCTCAAGGACCTTGTCGCCCAGCGCATGAAGGAACTCAAAGCGATCCATCCGGACGTGGACATCCGCCTAGACTGGCCGTCATGAGCTATACCTT
This sequence comes from Streptomyces sp. NPDC003036, assembly GCF_040611175.1. Classification (NCBI taxonomy): domain Bacteria; kingdom Bacillati; phylum Actinomycetota; class Actinomycetes; order Kitasatosporales; family Streptomycetaceae; genus Streptomyces; species Streptomyces sp. NPDC003036. The sequence goes on from NZ_JBEXNO010000003.1 coordinate 227,012, forward strand.
CGACATCGGTGACGACACGATCTGGGGCCCGGCCAATTCCGTCGCGCGCATCTTCCTGGGAACGGTGAAGACGCTTTCGGAGGAATACCGTGTCCCGTCCGGAGTCGGGGACGACCTCATGGGAATGGTCGAAATCGATCCCGGGGAGTTCGCCGCTTTCGTGCAGCGGGTTCTCGCCGAACGGGCGCAGAGCCTGCACATGTACAAGAGCATGATGCTGGACGGGATCCTTCCCATCCTCATCGCCATGGCGGACCGAGGGAATCTGGGAATCACCGCCCGTACGCCGGAGGAGAGCGGTTACCTCGAAGAGGTGAGGGCGCGGAAGCTGCCCATGCTCGCACCGCCGGACTAGCGGGAAGCGAAGGAAAGCGCCCGGCCGGGGTCTCCCGGCCGGGCGCTTTCACGTGGGTGGTGCAAGGGGTTCAGCCCAGCTGGCCCAGCTGCGCCTTGACGACCGCCTCCGGGATCGCGCTGTTCTTCGGGGTCAGCATGTTGACACCGTAGAAGACCGCGACCACGCCGGCCTTGCGGACCACGGTGTACGTCATGGGGACGCTCTGCTTGGCGACGGTGCTGGTGATGCGGTACCCGAGGGACTCGTCACCCAGGGAGGGGGCCTTCACCGGCTCGACCGCCGTGTAGGTCAGGCCCAGGGTCTTGAAGCCGCCGGGGCACTTCTCGAGCGAGGTCCGCAGCTCCGTCATGACCCGCTGGGCGTTCTTTTCCGAGTGGGAAGCGAGCCACATGGAGCCGATGGTGGCGTTCTTCGCCTCGGTGGGTTCGAGGGAGCGGTGTTCCACGCTCACCGCCGGTATGTGGGTGAATCCTCCAGCGACACTCGCGAGGGGCTGGCACTCGGCCTTGTCGGCCTTCATGTCCCGGCCTGCTTCCACCTCGGCCTTGGCGACCTTCTTGACCTCGAAACCGTTGTTCTTTCCGGAGAGCGTCGCCTTTTCGAGGGTCTGTGGATCCACAGCGCCGATGCGCTTGGCCTCGGCGGCCGCCTTTTCGTCCGCTCCCCCGCCCGGCGTGCTTGTTGCGCTCGCTTTCGGCTTCGGCTTCTTATCCCCGGACTCGGCTGATTCCCCGCTGCACGCGGACACCGCGAGCAGGGCCGGCAATACGGCGGCGATCGGGAGGGCCCTACGCAGTCTCATGTTTTTCTTTCCTGGCGTCTCTCGCGGCTGAAGAATGAGCGAAATGATCTTACCGGCGGTAGGAGGCCCTCATCATTACGTTTTGATGTCGGCGGGCGCCGGGAATGTCGGTGACGTGCGTCACAGTTGTGGGAAGGGTGGGCGTCGGCCGGCCGCCGTCCGCCCGCGCAAGCGCGACGACCCCGATCCGAGGGGAACCCCCATGACGTACGCGTACGCGATCCAGGCCGAGGGCCTGGCCAAACGCTTCAAGGAGACCCGGGCGCTGGACGGCGTGGACCTCGCCGCGCGGACCGGGACGGTGCTGGGGCTGCTCGGGCCCAACGGTGCCGGTAAGACCACCGCCGTCCGCATCTTCGCCACGCTGCTCCAGCCCGACGCGGGCCGGGCGGCCGTGGCCGGGCACGACGTGGTGCGGGAGGCGGGCCTCGTGCGGTCCATGGTGGGTCTGACCGGGCAGTACGCGGCGGTCGACGAGAACCTCACGGGCACGGAGAACCTGCTGCTCATCGGGCGGCTGCTGGGCATACCGCGGCGCGAGGCCAGGGCGCGGGCGGCGGAGCTGCTGGAGCGGTTCCACCTCACGGACGCGGCCGGGCGCGCCGTCAAGACGTACTCCGGCGGCATGCGGCGGCGGCTGGACCTGGCGGCGAGCCTGGTCGGGCGGCCGCGGATCCTGTTCCTCGACGAGCCGACGACCGGGCTCGACCCGCGCAGCCGCGGCGAGCTGTGGGACATGGTGCGCGGCCTGGTCGCCGACGGCGTGACGGCCCTGCTCACCACGCAGTACCTGAACGAGGCGGACATGCTCGCCGACGACATCGTGGTGATCGACAGGGGCCGGGTGATCGCCGAGGGCACCCCCGACGAGCTGAAGTCCCAGGTGGGCGGCCAGGTCCTCCAGCTGCGGCCGGTGCGGGACGCGGACCTCGCCGCGGCGCACGCCCTGGTGGAGCAGGCGGCCGGGGCGCAGACGCAGATCGAGGGCGATGTGATCACCGCTCCGGTGAACGACCCGGAGCTCATGCCCGCCGTCGTACGGCGGCTGGACGGGGCGGGCATCGCGGTCGGCGAGCTGACGCTGCGCCGCTCGTCCCTGGACGAGGTGTTCCTCGCGCTGACCGGCCACCGCGCCGAGCCGGAGCCCGGCAAGGAGCCCGGCGAGGAGCCCGGCGAGGAGAGCGAGCGGACGCCGGAGCCCGACGACAGCGACATCGACAAGGTGGTGAGCTCGGCATGACCGCGACCACCGCCACCGCCCCGGTGACGGCGAGCGGCCGCGTGCGGCCCGGGGCCGCCGTGCGCCAGACCGCCACCATGGCGTGGCGGAGCCTGGTGGCCGTCAAGCACAACCCGCTGGAGCTGGTGGACTACAGCATCACGCCCATCATGTTCGTGTTCCTCTTCACGTACGTGATGGGCGGCCAGATGGCCGGGTCGCCGGACGCGTACCTGCGGTACGCGCTGCCGGGGATCATCGTCCAGAACACGCTCTTCATGACGATCTACACCGCGATGGCGCTCAACACCGACCTCACCAAGGGCGTCTTCGACCGGCTGCGGAGCCTGCCCATCGCCCGCTCCGCGCCGCTGATCGGCCGGATCGCCGCCGACCTCGCCAAGCACCTGTGGGCGGTGCTGCTGATGATCGCCCTCGGCCTCGCGCTCGGCTTCCGGCTCACCGGCGGGCTCGGTGGCTTCCTCGTGGGCGTGGCGCTGGTGATCGCCTTCGCGGCGGCCGTGTCGTGGTGCGCGGTGCTCATCGGGATGCTGGCGGGCGACGCGGAGAAGGTGCAGGCGTTCGGCTTCACGCTCATCTTCCCGATCACCTTCACCAGCAGCGCCTTCGTCCGCGTCGACACCATGCCCGGCTGGCTCCAGGCCTGGGTGGACATCAACCCCGTGACCCATCTGTCGGACGCCTTCCGCGGGTTGCTGCTGGGCGGCGAGGTGGGGCGGCCGGTGCTGTGGTCGCTGGTCTGGGCGGCGGGCATAGCCCTGGTCTTCTATCCGCTGGCCATGCGGGCGTACCGGGCGAAAGCGTGACGCGTGCGGGTCTACTGCCCGGCGCGGGCGCCCTCCCCTAGGCTGCCGACATGTGCGGAATCGTGGGTTACGTCGGCGGGCAGTCGGCGCTCGATGTGGTGATCGCGGGCCTCAAGCGCCTGGAGTACCGGGGCTACGACTCGGCCGGTGTCGCGGTGCTCGCGGACGGCGGGATGGCCGCCGCGAAGAAGGCGGGCAAGCTCGTCAACCTGGAGAAGGAGCTGGACTCCCGGCCCCTGCCCACCGGGGCGACGGGCATCGGGCACACCCGGTGGGCCACGCACGGCGCCCCCACCGACGCCAACGCCCACCCCCACCTCGACAACGCCGGACGCGTGGCCGTCGTCCACAACGGCATCATCGAGAACTTCGCCGCCCTCCGCGCCGAGCTCGCCGAGCGGGGCCACGCGCTGGAGTCGGAGACCGACACCGAGACCGTCGCGCACCTGCTGGCCGAGACGTTCTCGTCCTGCGGCGACCTCGCCGAGGCGATGCGGCTGGTGTGCCGCCGCCTCGAGGGCGCCTTCACGCTGGTCGCGGTGCACGCCGACGAGCCGGACGTGGTCGTCGGCGCGCGGCGCAACTCCCCGCTGGTGGTGGGCGTCGGCGAGGGCGAGGCGTTCCTCGCCTCGGACGTGGCCGCCTTCATCGAGCACACCCGCTCCGCGATCGAGCTCGGCCAGGACCAGGTGGTCGAGGTGCGCCGGGACGCCGTGACGGTGACCGACTTCGACGGGGCACCGGCCGAGGTGCGGGCGTACCACGTCGACTGGGACGCCTCGGCGGCCGAGAAGGGCGGCTACGCCTCCTTCATGCTCAAGGAGATCGCCGAGCAGCCGAAGGCGGTCGCCGACACCCTGCTGGGCCGGATCGACGCGGGCGGCTTCCTGACGCTGGACGAGCTCCGCATCCCGGACGAGGTGCTGCGCGAGGCGCGCAAGGTCGTCATCGTGGCGTGCGGCACCGCCTTCCACGCGGCGCTGATCGCCAAGTACGCCATCGAGCACTGGACCCGCATCCCGTGCGAGGTGGAGCTGGCGAGCGAGTTCCGCTACCGGGACCCGATCCTCGACGCGCAGACGCTGGTGGTGGCCATCTCCCAGTCCGGCGAGACCATGGACACCCTCATGGCGCTGCGCCACGCCCGCGAGCAGGGCGCGAAGGTGCTGGCGATCTCCAACACCAACGGCGCGACCATCCCGCGCGAGTCCGACGCCGTGCTGTACACGCACGCCGGGCCCGAGGTGGCGGTCGCCTCCACCAAGGCGTTCCTCACCCAGCTCGTGGCCGTCTACCTGCTGGCGCTCTACCTGGGTCAGGTGCGCGGCACCACGTGGGGCGACGAGATCCGGGCCGTGGTCCGCGACCTGGCGAGGATCGGCGAGGACGTCGAGCGGGTCCTGGAGACCATGGAGCCGGTGCGCGAGCTGGCGCGCTCGCTCGCCGACGCGAACACCGTGCTGTTCCTCGGGCGGCACGTCGGCTTCCCGGTGGCGCTCGAAGGCGCGCTGAAGCTGAAGGAGCTCGCGTACATGCACGCGGAGGGGTTCGCGGCGGGCGAGCTCAAGCACGGGCCCATCGCGCTGATCGAGAAGGGCCTGCCGGTGGTCGTCGTGGTGCCGTCGCCGCGCGGCCGCTCCGTCCTCCACGACAAGATCGTGTCGAACATCCAGGAGATCCGGGCGCGGGGGGCGCGGACCATCGTGATCGCGGAGGAGGGGGACGAGGCGGTCGTGCCGTACGCGGACCACCTGATCCGCGTCCCGGTGACGCCGGTCCTGCTCCAGCCGATGGTGTCGACGGTGCCGCTCCAGGTCTTCGCCTGCGAGCTGGCGACCGTCCGCGGCAACGACGTCGACCAACCGCGTAACCTCGCCAAGTCCGTGACGGTGGAGTGAGCAGGGAGAGCAATGATCATCGGGGTGGGGATCGACGTCGCGGAGATCGACCGGTTCGCGGCGGCGATGGAACGGACACCGCACCTGGCGGACCGGCTCTTCCTGGAGCGCGAACTGCTCCTGCCGAGCGGCGAACGGCGGGGCATGGCCTCGCTCGCCGCCCGCTTCGCGGCCAAGGAGGCGATCGCGAAGGCGCTCGGCGCGCCCGGCGGACTGCTGTGGACCGACGCCGAGGTGTACGTCGAGGACAGCGGCCGGCCGTGCCTGCGGGTACGCGGCACGGTCGCGGCCCGCGCGGCCGAGCTGGGCGTACGGCACTGGCACGTGTCGCTCAGCCACGACGCGGGGGTGGCGTCGGCCGTGGTGATCGCGGAGGGTTGATCGCGCAGGCTTGAGCGCGGAAGGCTGATCGCGCGGGCCGTCGTCGTCGCGGAGGGGTGATCGCATGCGTACCGCTTACCGGGTGGAGACCGTACGGGCCGCCGAGGCCGAGCTGATGGCGCGGCTGCCGCCCGGCGCCCTGATGCAGCGCGCCGCGGCCGGACTGGCGGCCGCCTGCGCCGGACTGCTGGGCCGGGTCTACGGCGCGCGCGTGGTGCTGCTCGTCGGCAGCGGCGACAACGGCGGCGACGCGCTGTACGCGGGCGCCCGCCTGGCCCGGCGCGGGGCCGGGGTGTCCGCGGTGCTGCTGGGCTCCCGCGCCCACGAGGGCGGGCTGGCGGCGCTGCGCGGCGCGGGCGGGCACGTCGCCGAGGACCCGTACGCGGTCCTCGCCCGCGCCGACCTCGTCCTCGACGGCATCACCGGCATCGGCGGGCGCGGCGGGCTGCGGCCGGACGCCGTAGCCGTGGTGCGCGCGGCGCGCGACTCGGGCGCGGTCGTCGTCGCCGTGGACCTGCCCAGCGGAGTGGACGCGGACACCGGCGAGGTCGCGGGCGAGGCGGTGCGCGCGGACGCGACCGTGACCTTCGGGGCGTACAAGCCCGGGCTGCTGATCGACCCGGGGCGCGCGTACGCGGGCGCCGTGCGGCTCGTCGGCATCGGGCTCCGCCTGCCGGACGAGCCGGAGCTGGAGGCCCTCCAGCACGCCGACGTGGCCCGGCTGCTGCCGGTGCCGTCCGGCGAGAGCGACAAGTACCGGCGGGGCGTCGTCGGCGTGGTCGCCGGCTCCGCCCGCTACCCCGGCGCGGCGGTGCTCGCGGTCTCCGGCGCGCTGCGCGGCGGGGCCGGGGCCGTGCGGTACGTCGGCCCGGCCGGCGACGCCGTCATCGCGCGCCATCCGGAGACGCTCGTCCACTCCGGGCCCCCGGCCAAAGCGGGCCGCGTCCAGGCGTGGGTCATCGGCCCCGGCCTCGGCGACACGCCCGGCGTCGACGACGTGCTCGCCTCGGACGTGCCGGTCCTGGTCGACGCCGACGGCCTGCGGCACCTCGACCCGGCGGCCGTCCGCGCCCGCCCCGCGCCCACCGTCCTGACCCCGCACGCGGGCGAGGCCGCCGCGCTGCTGGGCGTCGCCCGCGAGGACGTCGAGGCCCGGCGGCTGGACGCGGTCCGGGAGCTCGCGGGCCGGTACGGCGCGACCGTGCTGCTCAAGGGCTCGACGACGCTGGTCGCCGCGCCGGAGGGGCCGGTCCGCGTCAACCCCACCGGTACGGCGTGGCTCGCCACCGCGGGCAGCGGCGACGTCCTGTCGGGCCTCGCGGGCTCCCTGCTCGCGGCCGGCCTCGCGCCCCGGGACGCCGCGTCGGCGGCCGCGTACCTCCACGGCCTGGCGGCCCGCCCCGCCGCGCGGGACGCCCCCATCGCGGCGTACGACGTGGCGGAGGCGCTCCCGGCCGCGTGGCGGGGGGTTTTCCCGGACACCGGGCCCGCGCGGGCGTGACGGGTATGACATGAGCGCGCGGCAAGGGCGACGGGCGCACCTGAGAGACTGGGCGCGATGAGTGAGACACCGCAGACCCTTCGCGCCCGCGCCGAGATCGATCTCGGGGCGTTGCGCGCCAATGTGCGTGCCCTGCGGGGGCGCGTGGGGACGGACGTCCAGGTCATGGGCGTCGTGAAGGCCGAAGCGTACGGGCACGGGGCCGTGCCCTGCGCCCGGGCGGCGCTGGAGGCGGGAGCCACCTGGCTCGGGACCGCCACGCCGCACGAGGCGCTCGCGCTGCGGGCGGCCGGGATCGACGCGCCCGTCCTGTGCTGGCTGTGGACGCCCGGCGGCCCGTGGGACGAGGCCATCCGGGCCGACGTGGACGTGGCCGTGAGCGGGATGTGGGCCCTGGACGAGGTCATCGAGGCGGCGCGCCGGACCGCACAGCCGGCGCGCGTGCAGCTCAAGGCCGACACGGGCCTCGGCCGCAACGGCTGCCAGCCCGCCGACTGGCCCCGGCTCGTCGGCGAGGCGCTGAAAGCCGAGGCCGACGGGCTGCTCCGGGTCACCGGCATCTGGTCGCACTTCGCCTGCGCCGACGAGCCCGGCCACCCCTCCATCGCCGCCCAGCTGGACGCGTTCCACGACATGCTGGAGTACGCGGAGAAGGCGGGCGTCCGGCCCGAGGTGCGGCACCTGGCCAACTCCCCGGCCACCCTCACCCTGCCCGAGACCCACTTCGACCTCGTACGGACCGGGATCGCCATGTACGGCGTCTCGCCGATCCCCGAGGTCGGCGCACCGGCCGACTTCGGGCTGCGGCCCGTGATGCGGCTGCTCGCCAACCTCGCGCTGGTCAAGTCCGTACCGCTCGGCCACGGCGTCAGCTACGGACACCACTACGTCACCGACCGCCCGACCACCCTCGGCCTCATCCCCGTCGGGTACGCCGACGGCATCCCGCGCCATGCGTCCGGTCGCGGCCCGGTGCTGGTCGGGGACCGGGTGCGGACGGTGGCCGGCCGGGTCGCGATGGACCAGTTCGTGGTGGATCTGGAGGGCGACGCCGTCGAGCCGGGCGCGCAGGCCGTGCTGTTCGGCCCGGGAGACCGGGGCGAGCCGACCGCCGAGGACTGGGCACGGGCGGCGGACACGATCGCGTACGAGATCGTGACCCGGATCGGATCGCGGGTACCACGCGTCTATACGAACCTGACGACCTGACGACCTGACGACCTGACGACCTGACGACCCGAGGGCCCGAGGACTGACGCCCCCCCACGATCCCGCGAGGAGCAGCCGCGTGAGTGAGACCAGTGCCGTGGAGGCCGCGGCCGCCGGCAATTGGCGCCGCGCCGGTTTCGCCGGCGCGGCGATAGGAGTGGTCGCGGCCGGTGCGGCCGCCGGTGTCGCCATAGAGCGCCTCACTGTCGGCCGCGGCATGCGCAGGAAGGCGCGCCTCGCGCTGGACGCGGCGGGCCCGTACGGCGCGCTGCGCGGCACCCCCGGCAAGGCCACGGCGGACGACGGCACGGAGCTGTACTACGAGGTCGACGAGGTGGCCGACCCCGACGAGATGGACGCGGGGGGCGGCGTCCCGCGCCGGCGCCGGCTCTTCGGCTCCAAGGCCCCCGCGCCCGTCACGGTCGTCTTCAGCCACGGCTACTGCCTCAACCAGGACTCCTGGCACTTCCAGCGCGCGGCCCTGCGCGGCCTGGTGCGCACCGTCCACTGGGACCAGCGCAGCCACGGCCGCTCCGGGCGCGGCGTCGCCCAGCGGCGCGGCCCGGACGCCGTGCCGGTCTCCATCGACCAGCTCGGCCGCGACCTGAAGGCCGTCATCGACGCGGCCGCGCCCGAGGGACCGCTCGTGCTGGTCGGGCACTCCATGGGCGGCATGACGGTGATGGCGCTGGCCGACCAGTACCCCGAGCTGATCCGCGAGCGGGTCGTCGGCGTCGCCTTCGTCGGTACGTCGTGCGGCCGGCTCGGCGAGGTGAACTACGGCCTCCCGGTGGCGGGCGTCAACGCCGTACGCCGCGTGCTGCCGGGTGTGCTGCGGGCGCTCGGCTCGCAGGCGGAGCTGGTGGAGCGGGCCCGCGGGGCGACCGCGGACCTCTTCGCGGGGCTCATCAAGCGGTACTCGTTCTCGTCGCGGGACGTGGACCCGGCCGTCGCCCGGTTCGCGGAGCGGATGATCGAGGGCACGCCGATCGACGTGGTCGCGGAGTTCTACCCGGCCTTCACGGACCACGACAAGGCGGCCGCGCTCCGCGTCTTCGCCGAGGTGCCGGTGCTCGCGCTCGCGGGCGACCAGGACCTGGTCACGCCCAGTTCGCACACCGAGGCGATCGCCGACCTCCTCCCCGACGCCGAGCTGGTCATCGTCCCGGACGGCGGGCACCTGGTGATGCTGGAGCACCCGGAGGCGGTGACCGACCGGCTCGCGGACCTGCTGGCGCGCGTGGGAGCGGTGTCCGCAGCGGCTAACGTTGGCGGGTATGGAAGCACCGCACAGCCCGGCGGCTGAGGCCGCCACCGCCACCGCCACCGCCACCGCCCGGTTCACCCTCCACGCGCCCGAGCAGACCCAGGAGCTCGGCCGCGCGCTGGCGAAGCTGCTGCGCCCCGGCGATCTGGTCCTGATGACCGGCGAGCTCGGCGCGGGCAAGACGACCATGACCCGCGGGCTCGGCGAGGGGCTCGGCGTGCGGGGGGCGGTCACGTCCCCGACGTTCGTCATCGCCCGCGTCCACCCGTCGCTGACCGGCGGCCCCGCGCTCGTCCATGTCGACGCCTACCGCCTCGGCGGCGGCCTCGACGAGATGGAGGACCTCGACCTCGACGTGTCGCTGCCGGACTCGGTCGTGGTCGTGGAGTGGGGCGAGGGCAAGGTCGAGGAGCTGTCCGAGGACCGGCTGCACGTGGTGATCCACCGCGTGGTCGGCTCGACGGACGACGAGCGGCGCGTGGTGACGCTGTCCGGGTACGGGGCGCGCTGGGCCGACGCGGACCTCGCGGGTCTGGGGCTCGGCCTCGACCTCGGCTGAGCGTCGAGGCGCCGGGGCTCCGCCGGGCTCCGTACTTTCCGACAAGGTGTCGGCACGATGTTGCGCCGTACCTCCGGGGCGTGGTCCCATGGATACCCGTACGTGGTTAGGTCTACCTAACCACGCCTGCCCCCGGAGCCCCAGGAGGCAACCGATGCCGACGTCCGAGCAGGATGTCTCGATGCGCGATCTGCTGGCGTCGTGCGCGGCGGCCAACGCCGTGTCCACGCCGCCCCGGGCCGAGGACGAAGCCGCTTCCGACGGCAGCGCCGACGCCGCGGCGCCGGACGAAGACGCGGTGTCGTCCGACGCGGCGTGACCGCGTCACGCCTTACGGGACGACGACGACCTTCGAGTTGACCGCCGCGAACGTCCACAGCGCGTCGCCGTCCGCCCGCTTCATCCGGATACCGCCCGTCTTGCGCGTCGGGTCCGGGCTGGCCATCGTGCCGTCCACCGCCGCGCTGAAGCCGATCGTCACCCCGTCGACCCGGGCGAACCGCACCACGTGCTCGACCCGTACGCCGTCGGAGCCGGCCACGCTGCCCGAGCGGGTCGTCACGGCGTACGTGCCCGGCTTCGGGTGCACCGTGCTCGGCATCACCTCGAACGTCCGCGCCACCGTGCCGTTCGCGGCCACCAGCCAGACCCGCCGGGCGCCGAGCGCGTACACCACCCGCATCCCCGTGCCCGACTCCTCCGGCAGGGCCAGCGGGTCCGCGGTCTTGGGCCCGCCGCCCGGCGCGGGCGCCGGGGTCGCGGGGCCGCCCGGCGTCGCCGAGGGCTTCGCCGCGAGGTCGGCGGGGACGTTGGCCGACGCCTGATAGGCGAGGAAACCGACCGCGGCCAGCGCCGCCACGGTGAGCCCGGCCACGAATCCCGAGCTGCTCCTTGCCACCCTGCTGCCCACCTCTCGCGCGTACGCGTACGTATGAGGTGACGGTAGCAGCAGCGCGCGGAGGGACCGGGGCGGCCGTGCGCCCGCCCACGGAGCCGTAGGCTGTTTGCGTGCTCTTGCTCGCCATGGATACCGCCACACCCGCCGTCACCGTCGCCCTCCACGACGGGGACACCGTCCTCGCCGAGGCCGCCCAGGTCGACGCCCGCCGCCACGGGGAGCTGCTGCTGCCCGCCGTCGACCGGGTGCTCCGGGAGGCCGGCCGGAAGCTGGACGCCGTGACCGGCATCGTCGTGGGCGTCGGACCCGGCCCGTACACCGGGCTGCGGGTCGGCCTGGTCACCGCCGCCACCTTCGCGTCGGCGCTCGGCGGCGTACCGGTGCACGGCGTCTGCACGCTCGACGGGCTCGCGTACGCCTCCGGGATCGACGAGCCGTTCGTCGTGGCGACGGACGCGCGCCGCAAGGAGGTCTACTGGGCCCGGTACGACGACTGCCGTACGCGCGCGACCGGCCCCGCCGTCGACCGCCCCGCCGACATCGCCGACCAGGTCGCCGGCCTCCCGGCCGTCGGCGCCGGAGCGCGCCTGTACGGCGAGGTCTTCCCCGACGCCCGCGACCCCGAGCACCAGTCGGCCGCGGCCCTCGCCGCGCTCGCCGCCGAACGGCTGCGGGAGGGCGGGTCGTTCGAGGACCCGCTGCCGCTGTACCTGCGGCGCCCCGACGCCCAGGTGCCGAAGAACTACAAGGTGGTCACGCCGAAGTGACCACGGTGACCACGGCCGCGCTTCGCGAGATGCGCTGGTGGGACATCGAGCCGGTGCTGGCGCTGGAGCGGGAGCTGTTCCCCGACGACGCCTGGTCGGCCGGCATGTTCTGGTCCGAGCTGGCGCACGCGCGCGGCCCGCACTCCACCCGCCGCTACGTCGTGGCCGAGTCCCCCGACGGCCGGCTCGTCGGATACGCCGGGCTCGCGGCGGCCGGCGGGCTCGGCGACGTACAGACCATCGCCGTCGCCCGCGACCAGTGGGGGACCGGCCTCGGGGCGCGGCTCCTGACCGAACTGCTGCGGCACGCCACCGCCTTCGAGTGCGACGAGGTGCTCCTCGAAGTGCGCGTGGACAACACCCGCGCCCAAAAGCTGTACGAGCGCTTCGGCTTCGAACCGATCGGCTTCCGCCGCGCTTACTACCAGCCGGGCAACATCGACGCGCTGGTGATGCGCCTGACCGTACAAGGAACTGAGAGTGATGGCTGACGAACCCCTCGTCCTCGGCATCGAGACCTCCTGCGACGAGACCGGCGTCGGCATCGTCCGGGGCACGACCCTGCTCGCGGACGCCGTCGCGTCGAGCGTGGACGCGCACGCGCGGTACGGCGGCGTGGTGCCCGAGATCGCCTCCCGCGCCCACCTGGAGGCGATGGTTCCGACCATCGAGCGCGCCCTGGAGCAAGCGGGCGTCTCCGCCCGCGACCTCGACGGCATCGCGGTCACGGCGGGCCCGGGCCTCGCGGGCGCGCTGCTCGTCGGCGTCTCGGCGGCCAAGGCGTACGCGTACGCGCTGGGCAAGCCGCTGTACGGCGTGAACCACCTGGCCTCGCACATCTGCGTCGACCAGCTGGAGCACGGGCCGCTGCCCGAGCCGACGATGGCGCTGCTCGTCTCCGGCGGCCACTCGTCGCTGCTGCTCGCGCCGGACATCACCTCCGACGTCCGCCCGATGGGCGCGACGATCGACGACGCGGCGGGCGAGGCGTTCGACAAGATCGCGCGCGTGCTGGACCTCGGCTTCCCGGGCGGGCCGGTGATCGACCGGCTGGCGAAGGAGGGCGACCCGACGGCGATCGCGTTCCCGCGCGGCCTGAGCGGGCCGCGCGACCCGGCGTACGACTTCTCCTTCTCGGGCCTGAAGACGGCGGTGGCCCGCTGGATCGAGGCCAAGCGCGCCGCGGGCGAGGAGGTGCCGGTCCGGGACGTGGCGGCGTCGTTCCAGGAGGCCGTCGTCGACGTCCTGACCCGCAAGGCCGTACGTGCCTGCAAGGACGAGGGCGTCGACCACCTGATGATCGGCGGCGGTGTGGCGGCCAACTCGCGGCTGCGCGCGCTGGCCGAGGAGCGGTGCGAGCGGGCCGGCATCCGGCTGCGCGTGCCCCGGCCGGGCCTGTGCACGGACAACGGCGCGATGGTCGCGGCGCTCGGCGCCGAGATGGTCGCCCGCAACCGGCCGGCCTCCGACCTGGAGCTGCCCGCGGACTCCTCCCTGCCGGTGACCGAGCCCCACGTGCCCGGGAACGGCCACAGCCATGACCACGTCCACGAGATCAGCAAGGACAACCTCTACTCATGACCGCGGTCACCCTCATGTGGGAGGCCCGCGCCGCCGAGGGACGCGGCCCGGAGCTGCTGGCGTGGGCGCGGGCGGCCGAGCTCGCCGCCGTACCGCGGCGCCGGGAGACCTTCACGGCGCCGGGCGACCGGGTCCTCGTCCTGACGTGGTGGGACGCGCCGTACGACGCGGACCTGCCCGAACTGCCCGAGCCGCCGACGGACCTGGTGACGCGGCCGGTGCACCGCTGGCGGTTCGCGTCCCACGGGACGGACTGACACGGTCACGGACCGACACGGTCACGGCCTGACGGAACCTCCGGCCTGATTCAGCCATCAAGCAGGACGCAGCTGACGATCAGGTGTTCGGACGTGAGGTTCCAGGGTGGGGAAGTACATCGCGCGCGCGGCGGCGTTGGCCGCGGCGCTGCTCATATCGGGCTGTACGGCGTCGGGTTCCGGCTCCGGTTCCGGCTCCGCGGGGAACCCGGAGCCGGGACCGGCGCCGAGCACGACCGCCGCCGCGCCGCCGCGCCAGGCTCCGGACGCCTCGGCCGCGTACGCGAAGTGGGGCCTGAAGCCCTTCCCGGCGCCGCCGGCCCCGCCGAAGGTCAAGCCGGTGCGGACGGGCGCGGGCGGCCCCGTACCCGTCATCAGCGAGATACCGACCACCGACAAGGTCGTCTTCCTCACCTTCGACGACGGTGCCGAGAAGGACCCCGAGTTCGTCGAGATGATGCGGGAGCTGAAGGTCCCCTTCACGATGTTCCTGACGGACGCGGCCATACGCGACGACTACGCGTACTTCACGCGTCTGCGCGACCTCGGCGGCGGCACGGGCGTCGCCAACCACACGCTCACCCACCCCAACCTCCGCACCCTCGGCGCCGCCGCCCAGCAGCGCGAGATCTGCGGCCAGCAGGAGCAGCTCAAGCGGACCTACGGCACCGCCCCGCGGCTCTTCCGCCCGCCCTACGGCAACTGGAACGAGGACACCCGCGCGGCCGCCGCGCGGTGCGGCGTCGAGGCCATCGTGCTGTGGCGCGAGTCGATGCAGATCACCAACATGCAGTACCAGCGCGGCGACCGGAAGCTCCACCCCGGCGACATCGTCCTCGCCCACTTCCGCGGCCCGCAGGACCTCAAGGGCACCTCGATGACCGAGATGACGGCGAACATGCTGCGCCGCATCCAGGAGCAGGGCTTCACGGTGGCCCGCCTGGAGGACTACGTCTGACCCGGGGGCCCGGGGGCGGCGCGCGCACGGTCGCTAGCCTCGGAGCATGTCTCCACGCCGCCCCTTGCCCCCGCCCCCTCCGCCCGCGCACCTGCGCACCTGGCCCCACCGCGAGGCGCTGCTCGCCGACCGGAACCGGGCCATGGGGGAGCTGACGTGGCGCATCCTGGGCGGCAGGCGGCTGGTGCTGTTCCTGCTGACGCTGGTGGCCCTGCAGGCGGGCTGGCTGGCCGTCGGCGGATCCCTGATGTCGCTGGACGACGGCGTGGTGGACCCGCTCACGGCGGTGGCGGGCGCCCTCGGCGTCTGCGTGGGCCTCGCCGTCGTGATCCCGGCGCTCTTCGCCGTGGCCTTCGCCGTCCGCCGGGACCGCGCGGCGCGCGAACTGCTCGTCCAGTGGGCGTCCTTGGACACCGACCCGCCGCGCGACGCCGCCTTCCGGGTGCCGGTGCTGAGCCTGATCTGGTTCCTGCTCGCCTTCGCGCTGTGCGCCCCGGGCCTGTGGCTCTCCTTCGCGGTCCCCGCCTCGGCCCGCCCGGGCACCACGACGTACGCCGAGGTCGCCGCCCTCATGGGCGTCGGCCTCATCCTGTGGGTGCACGGCCTGATCGCCGTGACCAAGGCGGTGGGCCACTACCGCTGGGCGGTACGGCTCGGGGCGCGCCGCCCGGAGCCCGTGCGGTGAAGCGGCTTACGCGGGGCGGCCGATCAGCATCGTCGGCGCTCCAGCGACCCGGGTCAGGAAGACCGTCGCCGCGTTCGGGCCCTTCGGCTTCAGCTTGCGGCGGAGCTCCTCCGGTTCGACCGCCGAGCCGCGCTTCTTGACCGTCAGGTTGCCCACCTCCCGTTCGCGCAGGAGGGACTTGAGCTTCTTGACGTTGAAGGGGAGCCGGTCGGTGATCTCGTACGCGGTGGCGTACGGCGTCGGGCGCAGCTCGTCCGCCGTGATGTAGGCGATCGTCTCGTCGAGCAGCCCGCCGCCGAGCTCCTCGGCGACCTCCGCGACCAGGTGGGCGCGGATGACCGCGCCGTCGGGCTCGTACAGGTAGCGGCCGACCTCGCGGACCGGCGGGTTGGGCAGGCCGCGGCCGGTGAGGGTGTGGGGGCCCGGGAGGAGCGTGGCGGTGACCGCGCCGGGGCGGGTGCCGAACCAGAGGACGGCCTCCTTCACGTCGCCGCCGTCCGAGATCCACTCCGCCTCGGCCTCCGGCGGCACCGTCTCGTGCGGGATGCCGGGGGCGATCTTCAGCGCGGCGCGCGGCGCCTCGAGCGCCGTGCCGACGGCCCAGGACAGGGGCGGCGAGTACGCCTCGGGGTCGAACACGCGGCCCCGGCCGCCGCGCCGGGCCGGGTCCACGAAGACCGCGTCGTACGCGGAGGTGTCGACCTCCGTGACGTCCGCGCAGCGCACCTCGATCAGGTCGGCCAGGTCCAGCGCCTCGGCGTTCGCGCGGGCGGTCTCGGCGGTCAGCGGGTCCCGGTCGACGGCCAGGACCCGGATCCCGGCGCGGGCCAGCGCGATCGCGTCGCCGCCGATGCCGCAGCACAGGTCCGCGACGCCGCGTACGCCCAGCTCCCGGAAGCGCGCCGCGCGGTGGGCGCCGACGGATGCCCGTGTCGACTGCTCGACGCCGTTCGGCGTGAAGTACATCCGGTACGCGTCCGACGCGCCGAACTTCGCCACCGCCCGCTGCCGCAGCCGGGCCTGCGCGAGCGCCGCCGTGACCAGGTCGGCGGGGTGGTCCCGGCGCAGCCGGGAGGCGACGGCGAGCTCCTGGGACGGGTCGTAGTCGCGCAGGGCGGCCAGCAGGGCCTGGCCCTCGTCGGTGAGGAGCGCGGAGAAGGCGGCGAGATCGGTCACCCGCCCCATTGTGGGCCAGGTGGGCGATGGTGCGCGCGGGGCGGCGGTGTCGCCCGGGCGGCGGGGCACGGCGCTGACAGGATGCGGCGCCATGCAGCTAGTACGACAAACAGAACAAATGCCATCGGTCGCGAGGGGGAGGCGGCCCCGCCGCGCCGCCGCCGTGCTCGCCGCTCTCCTCCTCGCCGCACTCGCCGCCTGCGGTGACGCCGGCTCCGGGCGGGACGTCGCCCCCGCCGGCAAGCAGCCCGAGCCGCGGCAGGGCGGCGCCGCCGCGGCCGCCGGTCCGGCGGGCGCGCTGGCCGCGTACGTCGAGAGGGTCAAGCGCGCGCAGGCCGCCCGCGCCGTCGCCGCCCGCAAGTGGGGGCTGAAGCTCACGCCGCTGGCCGCTCCCCCGCCGCCCACGGCCGCCGAGAAGCCGAAGATCACCTTCCGTAAGGGCTTCGGCGTGGGCGACCCCACCCTGCCGCCCGTCTTCACGACCGTCCCCACCAAGGAGCGGATCGTGTTCCTCACCATCGACGACGGCGCCGAGAAGGACCCCGAGCTGGTGCGGATGATGGACGAACTCGACATCCCGTACAGCGCGTTCCTCAGCGACTACCTGGTCAGGGAGGACTACGGCTACTTCACGAAGATGCAGAGGACCGGCGTCGCCCTGCACAACCACACCCTCAACCACCGCTACATGCCCGCCCTCTCCTACGCGGAGCAGAAGCGCGAGATCTGCGGCCAGCAGGACGTCATCGAGAAGCGCTACGGCAAGCGCCCGCCGCTCTTCCGCCCGCCGTACGGCAACTACAACGCCGACACCCTGCGCGCCGCCCGGTCCTGCGGCGTCAAGGCCGTGCCCCTGTGGTCGGCCGAGGCGTTCCCCGACCACATGGAGTGGCGCGAGTGGGACCGGGACCTGCACCCCGGCGACATCATCCTCACGCACTTCCGGGGCCGGGAGGACTGGAAGGGCAGCATGCCGGACATGATCCGGTACGTCATGAACGTCGTGACGGCGAAGGGCTACGCCGTCGCGAAGCTCGAGGACTACGTATGACCGTCGACCACACCCGTCCGAGGGCGTACGGAAAACGCCGCGCCGTCGTGAATTGGCACTCCGCTTGACCGAGTGCTAACCGCGGTCATAGTCTCGGCTCTGGCACTCCCCACCGGAGAGTGCCAACACAGCGACGGGCAGGTCCGGCACCCGCGACGACGGATCCACCTGGTCGCCACCTCAGACAGTTAACCCCGTGAGATCTCCGAAGGGGGAGGTCGGATCGTGACGACCACCAGCTCCAAGGTTGCCATCAAGCCGCTCGAGGACCGTGTCGTGGTCCAGCCGCTCGACGCCGAGCAGACCACGGCCTCTGGCCTGGTCATCCCGGACACCGCGAAGGAGAAGCCCCAGGAGGGCGTCGTCCTCGCGGTGGGCCCGGGCCGCTTCGAGAACGGCGAGCGTCTGCCGCTCGACGTCAAGACCGGCGACATCGTGCTGTACAGCAAGTACGGCGGCACCGAGGTGAAGTACAACAACGAGGAGTACCTCGTCCTCTCGGCTCGCGACGTGCTCGCGATCGTCGAGAAGTAATTCACCCCGCTTCACCCGAAGCAGAGATGCTTTGAGCTGCGCCCCTGGCCGCCCCACTGACTTCACAGTGCCGGGCGACAAGGGGCGCGGTTCGTTCGAGAGGACTGACTCAGCCCATGGCGAAGATCCTGAAGTTCGACGAGGACGCCCGTCGCGCCCTCGAGCGTGGCGTCAACAAGCTCGCTGACACCGTCAAGGTGACCATCGGCCCCAAGGGCCGCAACGTCGTCATCGACAAGAAGTTCGGCGCGCCCACCATCACCAACGACGGTGTCACGATCGCCCGCGAGGTCGAGCTCGACGACCCGTACGAGAACCTCGGTGCCCAGCTGGTGAAGGAGGTGGCGACCAAGACCAACGACATCGCGGGTGACGGCACCACCACCGCCACCGTGCTGGCCCAGGCACTGGTCCGCGAGGGCCTGCGCAACGTCGCCGCCGGCGCCTCCCCGGCCGCCCTGAAGAAGGGCATCGACGCCGCGGTCAAGGCCGTCTCCGACGAGCTGCTCGCCACCGCGCGCCCGATCGACGACAAGGCCGACATCGCCGCCGTGGCCGCGCTCTCCGCGCAGGACCAGCAGGTCGGCGAGCTCATCGCCGAGGCGATGGACAAGGTCGGCAAGGACGGTGTCATCACCGTCGAGGAGTCCAACACCTTCGGCCTGGAGCTCGACTTCACCGAGGGCATGGCCTTCGACAAGGGCTACCTGTCCCCGTACATGGTGACCGACCAGGAGCGCATGGAGGCCGTCCTCGACGACCCGTACATCCTGATCCACCAGGGCAAGATCTCCGCGATCGCCGACCTGCTGCCGCTCCTCGAGAAGATCATCCAGGCCGGCTCCTCCAAGCCGCTGCTGATCATCGCCGAGGACGTCGAGGGCGAGGCCCTGTCCACGCTGGTCGTCAACAAGATCCGCGGCACCTTCAACGCGGTCGCGGTCAAGGCCCCCGGCTTCGGTGACCGCCGCAAGGCGATGCTCGGCGACATGGCCGCCCTCACCGGCGCCACCGTCGTCGCCGAGGAGGTCGGCCTCAAGCTCGACCAGGTCGGCCTGGACGTGCTCGGCACCGCGCGCCGCGTGACCGTCACCAAGGACGACACCACCATCGTCGACGGTGGCGGCAAGTCCGAGGACGTCACCGGCCGCGTGGCGCAGATCAAGGCCGAGATCGAGAGCACCGACTCCGACTGGGACCGCGAGAAGCTCCAGGAGCGCCTCGCGAAGCTGGCCGGCGGCGTGTGCGTCATCCGCGTCGGCGCCGCCACCGAGGTGGAGCTGAAGGAGCGCAAGCACCGTCTGGAGGACGCCATCTCCGCGACCCGCGCCGCGGTCGAGGAGGGCATCGTCTCCGGTGGTGGCTCCGCTCTGGTCCACGCCGTCAAGGTGCTCGACGACAACCTCGGCAAGACCGGCGACGAGGCCACCGGTGTCGCGGTCGTCCGCCGCGCCGCGGTCGAGCCGCTGCGCTGGATCGCCGAGAACGCGGGCCTCGAGGGCTACGTCATCACCGCGAAGGTGGCGGAGCTCGACAAGGGCCAGGGCTTCAACGCCGCGACCGGCGAGTACGGCGACCTGGTGAAGGCCGGCGTCATCGACCCGGTCAAGGTCACGCGCTCCGCGCTGGAGAACGCCGCGTCGATCGCCTCCCTCCTCCTCACCACCGAGACGCTCGTGGTCGAGAAGAAGGAAGAGGAGCCGGCGGACGCGGGCCACGGCCACAGCCACGGCCACTCCCACTGACGACGCCTGTCGCAGTACGCAGTACGCAGTACGCCAGAGGCCCGGTGCCCCCGTCGCCGCGATCGTCGCCACCCACCCGTACTGGAAGACCTTCGTGAGGACGCCCTGCTCGAAGGTGAGCCGGACCGGCGTGTTCCGCTCGGCGACGAGGGCCACACGCTTGACGGCCTCGACGAACGGCGCGGTCTCG